>JACCZR010000107.1 GCA_013695855.1 Thermoleophilaceae bacterium | reverse complement strand
CAGTCGCCCATCGGCCGCACGCCCCGCTCGAACCCGGCCACCTACATCGGCCTCTTCGACCACATCCGCGAGCTGTTCTCGAAGACCCAGGAGGCGCGGGCGAGGGGCTACAAGCCGGGCCGCTTCTCCTTCAACGTCAAGGGCGGGCGCTGCGAGGTCTGCCGTGGCGACGGCCAGATCAAGATCGAGATGCACTTCCTGCCCGACGTCTACGTCCCGTGCGAGCAGTGCGACGGCAAGCGCTACAACCGCGAGACCCTCGAGGTGCGCTTCAAGGGCAAGGCGATCTCCGATGTCCTGGCGATGCCCGTCCGCGAGGCGGTCGAGTTCTTCGAGAACATCCCCAAGATCAGGCGAAAGGTGCAGGCCCTGAGCGATGTCGGGCTGGGCTACGTGCGCCTGGGCCAGCCGGCCACCACCCTGTCGGGGGGCGAGGCCCAGCGGGTGAAGCTGGCCTCAGAGCTGTCGAAGGTGGCGACCGGGCGGACGCTCTACATCCTCGACGAGCCCACGACGGGCCTGCACTTCGCCGACGTCCAGCGGCTGCTCGAGATGCTCGACCGTCTGGTCGACGCCGGCAACACCGTGGTGGTGATCGAGCACAACCTCGACGTGATCAAGACCGCCGACCGCATCATCGACATGGGCCCCGAGGGCGGCGAGGAGGGCGGCCTGGTGGTGGCCCAGGGCACGCCCGAGCAGGTGGCCGGCACCGAGGGTTCCTACACCGGCCGCTTCCTCGCGGACGGCATCGTCGAGCCGAAGAGCCGCAAGCCGCGGCGGCGCCTGGCCGCCGCGGCCTGACGCGCGGCGTTCGGAGCCCTGACATATAGACGCTGCTAGCGTATGTCTCGACATATGCGGACCACGGTGAGACTCGAGGACCAGCTCATGCGCGACGCGAAGGCGCTTGCGGCGCGGCAGGGGCGGACGCTGACCTCGTTGATTGAGGAAGGGCTTCGCGAGCGACTTTCCCGGGCCGAGCGTGGCGAGCCTCGCCGGCCAGTCGAGCTGCCGACCTTCCGCGGGGGCGGCGGCCTGAGGCCGGGCGTGAACCTGGACGACAACGCGGCCACGCTGGAGGTGCTGGAGGAAGGGCTTCCGCTCGAGCGGCGTCGGTGGTGATCCTCTGCGACGTGAACGTACTCGTCTACGGGTTTCACGAGGACTCGCCGGACCACCCCCGCTACACGCGGTGGCTGCGGGAGATGGTCGGCTCGGACCTCGCCTTCGGGGTGAGCGAGCTCGTGCTGAGCGGGGTGATTCGCATCGCAACGCATCCGCGGATCTTCGACAGGCCGGCCCCGGTGGATGAGGCCGTCGCGTTCGCCGACGCGCTCCAGTCGGCGCCGAATTGCGTGACAGTCCGGCCCGGTCCGAGACACTGGGACATCTTCTCGCGCTTGTGTCTGCAGACCGAGGCCAGGGGAGGAGTGGTCGCCGACGCCTACCACGCGGCCTTCGCGATCGAATCGGGCAGTCAGTGGGTCACCGCGGACCGCGGCTTCGCGCGATTTCCGGGCCTGTCCTGGCGCCACCCGTTCGCCGACAGCGTGGCGTGAGCCTGGGCCGGCCCACGGGCTGCCTCAAGGCCGGTCGGCGGGCGCCGCGATGGAGAGCCGGGAGCGAAGAGGAGATCGCTCCGCCGCTTACACTCGAGTGGTGTGAACGGCAGGGAGCAGGCATCGCTCGAGACGATCCTCGGTGACGAGGGAATTCTCTTCGCATATTTGTTCGGCTCGCGCGCTTCCGGCACGGCGCATGCCCGCAGCGACGCCGACATCGCGGTGATGCCCTCGCGCCCCCTCGGGCTGCTCGAGCGGGAGCGGCTGGTGTTGGGACTTGTCAGGGCGCTCGGCGTTCCAGATGTGGACCTGATCGCGCTCGACCGCGCTGCGCTCGAGATGCGTGGGCGAGTCGTCCAGGAGGGCAGGCCGATCTACTCCGCCGACGAGCCGGCGCGGGTCGCCTTCGAGGTGCGGACGCGATCGGAGTACTTCGACTTCGTGCCGACCCTCCGAACGCTCGAGCGGAGCTATCTGGCTCGGGTGGCCGAGCGAGGGCTGTGATGGTCGATCCGGGCCGGCTGCGGCGGATGCTGGGAGACCTCGAGGCATACCGCGACAGGCTCGCCGCCCTCAGCGAGCTGCCGGTCGCCGAGCACCAGGGTGATCGCGCGTTTGCCGCTCGCTACCTGGTTCAGGTCTCGGCACAGGCGTGCATCGACATGGCCAATCACGTGATCGCGTCCGCCGGATGGCGCACCCCCGCCGACTTTCGCGATGCCTTCACCGTGCTCGAGGAGGAAGGCGCCATCGAGAGCGACCTTGCCGAGAGGATGCGCGCGCTGGCCGGGCTGCGCAACCGCCTCGTGCATGTCTACGAGGAGGTCGACGACCGTATCGTCCACCGGTCGCTGGGCGATGGCCTGGTCGACCTGAGCAGCTTCGCGCGGGCGATGGCGCGCCTGGCGGAGGATGGGTAAGAAGGGCACGCACGAAGGCGCCGGCCGGCCGCTGCGACTGACCACGCCTCAGCGCAGGATCTCGAACGCCCGCTCGTGGGCCCGTCCGTTAGCGGTAGATCGCGAAGCGGCCGTCGAAGCTCGCGACCCGAGAGCCCCAGTCGCCGCCTGTTCAAGCTTCGAGCAGGGCGGCTACGGCGGCCACGAAGCGCTCGGCGTCGCGCAGGTCGCTCTCGGCCTGCTCGTAGCTCGGGTTCTCGGCCTCGTAGTCGGCGCCCTCGCGGCGCGCGCGGATCCCTGTACAGGTGACACCGCGTCAGCGGGAAAGCGGGAAGTCCGTACGAAGGCGTCGTTGAAGAGGGTCCACGACCCGGAGTGCGTCTTTGCGTAGAGATCCTCCTCGCTCAGCACGGCGCGGGCGGCGTAGAGCATGGCGTAGTAGGCCAACCCGACCGCAGCGAACGGGAGGTCTTCCTCAAGGTTTCGGCGCGCGGCGTGCAGCCGCTCCTGCGCCCCCTGCATGAGCTCCTCCGACCTCGGGCTCAAGGCTTTCCGTATAGGACGACCTTGTCCCGGTCGACCTCCTGGATGAAGAAGCTCTCGATCTCACGCCGGCCCTCGAGCCAGCTTCGGTCGTTGACCTTCACGGAGTACACCGTCCCAAGTGAGTCTTCCTCCTCGGAGGCTTTCCAGATCGACTCCTGGGCGATCTTGCGGTCCGTTTCGGAGCCCCGGACGGTGAGCACCAGGAGATCCACGTCCGAGTCCCAGCGACGCTCCTGCCCGCGAGCGCGAGAGCCGAAGAGCCACACCGCGTCCAGACCATCCCCGAGGCGCGCGCGAAGCGATGCCACGAAGCGGTCGACGTGCGGCGCTCGGCACCATCCAACGTCGCCTCGACAAGGGAGGCCATGCGTCAAGGGTACGCAGGGCCAGGGGCATCGAAGGCCGGCGGGCGCGAGCGTTCGCTCAGCAGATGACCACGAGATGGAAGTTGCGGTTGGCGTTCGTCCCCTGGCTGTCGGTGGTGCGTACCTGTACGCCGTTGACGTTGCTGGGGAGCTGGCTTGTCGCGATCTGCCCCGTGCTCGGCGTGGTCGCGTCCAAGTTGCCGAGGCTTGCGCTGTACGCGCAGCCGCGGACGTCCCGGTTGAAGATCACCTGGTAGCGGCCGATGGCGGAGCGGGTGGCCGAAGTGGCTCCGCGCGAGCGGGTGGCCGCTCCGTCGCCGGCCCTGATGACCGCGAAGTGGCTGATGCCCTCGGCTTGCGGCACCACGCCGAGGCGACCCTCGTTGACCTCACGGCCGCTCAGCCCGGCGCGCTTTATGTCACGGCCGCTCAGCGAGGCGTTCTTGACCGCGCGGGTGCCGACCGAGCCGCTCTTGAGGTTTCTCGCCCCGATCTTCACGGCGGCGTAGGAGGTGCCGCCCAGCGCCACGAAGAGCGCGACGAGCGAGATGACGAGCGCCGGCGAGGGCCGGCTGAAGCGAGTACTGCGCATGAGAGCCTCCTGGTCGTGAACGAGCCGAGGTTCTACCCCCCAAGCCCGTCCGACGACTCTCTGAAAGGCTCCACCGCTTGGACGACCTGAAGCTCTACCTCCAGAAGTGGCGCTGGTACGAGCGCAACTCGCTGCCCTGGAACCGCCTGGCCATCCACCGCGAGTTCGCGCGCCGCAGCGCCTTCGTGCGCTGGCCGGTGCAGGGCAACGTGCTCGAGTCCTTTCGGGCCGGCCGCCTCGAGGTCGGCGAGCACACCCTGCTGGAGCCCAACGTCTGGCTGACGACGGGCGACTCGGGTCAGATCCGGATCGGCGCGGGCACCTTCCTGAACATCGGGGTGATGGTCGCCTCGGTCGAGCTCGTCGAGATCGGCGACCACTGCATGTTCGCCAACGGCTGTGTCATCACCGACGGCAACCACCGCGTCGACGACCACGAGACCCCGGTCACCTGGCAGGGCTTCTCGACCGAGGGCCCCACCCGGATCGGCGACAACGTCTGGTGCGGGGCGAACGTGGTGATCACCAGCGGAGTGACCATCGGCGAGCGCTGCGTGGTCGGGGCGAACAGCGTCGTCAACCGCGACCTGCCGCCGTACTCGACAGCGGCGGGAGCGCCGGCCCGTGTGGTGAAAGACGCATGAGGTTGATTGACACGATCGTGTTCGCGCCCGTTCACGAATGGTGTCCCCAAGACCTTCGACGCGGTTCATGCCGCGGGACCGGAGACGACTACACGAGATCGATGAACTCTCGCGGCGAGTAGACGGGGATCCGCCCGGCGAGGGCGAGCAGGTGCTTGTCGCCTGAGACGAGCGCGGCACGCTGCTCGGCTGCGAGGGCGATGAGGTAGTCGTCGCCCTGATCCTCCGAGCGGACGGGCGGCGCTGTACGGACCTTCGCCACTTCCGCGTCGCAGCATCACGATGCTGATGCGCCAAGCGCGGGACCACTTCGTCGGTCGGGCAGATCTCGACGCCTACCGACAGCTCAAGCCGTACGCTGAGCGACTCGACGAGTGGCCGCCCGGCGCGAACACGCGCTAGGTCTGCTGCGAAGGCGCGCCGATGAGGCGCGCGAGGAGGCTCGGCGGCGGAGCTTCGGAGTGGCACGGAACCGCGATTCCTCCGAGCTCGTGCGGATCCTGCTCTGGGAGGACGAGCTAGAGTCCGCCTGGCGCCAGGCGGGGCGCGGGGGCTGCCGCGAGGAGCTGTGCTTCGAGCTCGCGCCCGGCGCAAGGAGACCCACCCGGAGGACGCGATCCGTGCCTATGCGCTCGGATCGAGCCGGCGATCGCTCGCAAGACCAAGCCCCAGATCGGGCGGATATTGATGCGCGGGCCCTAAGGAGGTGGTTCGGCTGATCGACCAGGTCGGCGAGCTTCTGCGCCGCCTGGGCCGCGACGAGGAGCTCGCGGCGCTCGTTGCGGAGATCCCGCTCCGGGTGGAACGGTCCCGGCGCTCTTGCTGGCCTGTGTATTAGGCTTTACAAAGCATGCTGCTGGCATGCTATGATCATGTCGTGGGCAACCTGCAGATCAAGGATATTCCCGAGGATCTTCACGTCGAGCTGAGGCGCCGTGCGGCGCAGCGTGGCACGACGATGCGGGACTACCTGCTCTGGCTGATCGAAAGGGATCAGCGTCTGGCGGTCGCCGCCGAGTGGCTCGAGCAGGTGAGGTCCGACGAGCGCGTCTTCGCGGAGACGTCTGCGGCCGAGCTCATCCGGGCGGGCCGCCGGGAACAGGAGGACCGCATGGCGGAGGGCCTCAGCCGGACGTGAGGCGGCCCTCGGGGGGCAGCGCTCTCGCTCCCGTGGTCGTAGACGCTTCGGTCCTGACGGAGCTGGTGCTCGGCCTTCCCGCCGCGGAGCAGGCCGCTCAGGTGCTGAGCGAGTGGGACCTGATCGCGCCTTCGCATCTGGACTCGGAGGTCCTCAGCGCGATCTTCGGCCTGCTGCGAGCGAAACGCATCGGTGACGAGCGCGCATCCTTGGCCGTGACGCGGTTGGTGACTGCGCCGGTAGAGCGAGTGGCCGCCCAGGCGCTGGTCCGCGACGCCCTCGAGCTCCGGCACAACCTGAGCGCGTACGACGCGCTGTACGTGGCGCTCGCGCGGCGGCTGGACTGTCGCCTGGTCACCGCAGACCGCCGAATGGCGACCGCGCCCGGCCTGGGAGTTGCCGTGACGGTCGTGGGCGGTTGACCTCCCGCCGGGGGTTGCGTCGCGAAGGGCCTGCAGATCACCGAAGACCCCCGGTCCTGACCGAGAGGGGCTGCGTGCCGGTCGGTGAGATCGAATCGGGAGACCGCGTCGCCATCGGGCAATGCTCCGACCAAGGTGGTGCCGGAGTGGATGGCTGGCGCGCTCAACAGCGACGTCGGAGATCGGCGACCACCGCATGTTCGCCAACGGCTGCGTCATCACCGACGCCAACCACCGCTTCGACCACCCCGAGAAGCCGGTGACCTGGCAGGGCTTCTCGACCAAGGGCCCGACCCGGGTGGGCGACAACGCCCGGTGCGGCACGAACGTGGTGATCACGAGCGGGGTCACGATCGGCGAGCGCTGCGTGATCGCGGCGAACAGCGTCGTCAACCGCGACCTGCCGCCGTACTCGGTGGCGGCGGGCGCGCCGGCCGGCGTGCTGAAGTCGCTCCTGCCCGAGAACGAAGAGGGCCGGCGCTAGGCGCCGGCCC
>JACCZR010000105.1 GCA_013695855.1 Thermoleophilaceae bacterium | reverse complement strand
GCAGCAGGTCGTCCATCATGTACGACTTGACGCGTACTGGGCCCAAGCCCCAGTACTGCTTTTGCATCTGGACGAACTCGTTGGAGATGCTCGCAAGCAGGTGGCCGCCTTCCTCCTTGGCCTGCGGCAAGTCGCCCTCAGACATTAAACGCGAATCCTAAGTGGCCGTCGCCAAGCTAGGCCAAGCTGCCGGTGCTCGGGAAGTGGTCGAGGATGGTCAGTTGCTCACCTGCGCGGGTAAGCGTGAAGAGTCGGCTGACGAGCCCCCGTGGTCGTACCACGACAACCTCAAACGGTTCGGTGCGCGCCCACTCGTTTGCCCTCAGGATCGTCATGAGGCCTCTCGAGTCGAGGGAGCTGAGACCCTGAAGGTCAAACACGACCCGCCTGGTCTGCGCCGCAGAGACGCGCTTCAGGGCAGCCTCGACGCGACCGACGCACGCCTGGTCGAACTCCCCTGTCAAATGCAGGAGGAGAGTGGTGCCTTGCTGCTCGACTCGCATGCCCAGGTGGCAGCTGCTCGATGAATAGGACAGCGGAGGGGCCGACTGGCCCGAAAGCTCGCCGGCCGGTGACGATCCCTCAGCTCTAGAGAGCATCTCTCAAGCCGCCTTGTCGAACTCTCGCAGGCGACGGTCCAGTTGCTCTAAGCGACGCTCCAGTCCGGACTGCCGCTCGTCGTGCCTGGGTCGCGCCAGTCGTGGGGCGTCGAGCGGCGGGTCGGGAGTCTGACAACCACATTTGCAATCCGCCGAGGGGGCTTCGTTCGCGATCGAGTTCGACTTGATGCTGCGCAGCTGTGTCGGGGTCAGCTGATAATGGCGCCGAAATGTCCTGCTGAACTGGGCAGGCGCTATGTAACCCACGAGGTGCGCGATCTCCGAAACCGCCAGCGAGGACTCGACCAGCAGCTCGGCCGATCGCTCCATTCGAATCGTATGTAGCGTCGCTTGAAAGCTCGTGCCGGCCTCGGCAAAGGCGCGTTGGAGCCGGCGCTTGGAAGTGAAGATCGCCTGCGCCAGCTCAACGAGGCTGACCTGGTCGTACCTTTGCTCGATTACCGCGACCGCTTCCTCGAAGATGGCTCTGCGCCGTACCGCCCCCGCTGAATCACTGGGACGGTCTATCGACGAGGCCAGCGCTTGCTTGCTCATAGCCAAACGATAGCACGACCGTTCGTGCTTTACCCTTACGCCGAATGAATGCCTCGGATACTCGGACCGCGATCCTCGACACCGCGGTCGAGCTCGCGTCGGTGCGTGGGCTGGAGGAGCTCTCGATCGGAGGGCTGGCATCGACGGTGAAGATGAGCAAGAGCGGGCTGTTCGCTCATTTCGGCTCCAAGCAGGAACTGCAGCTGGCGACCGTCGCCGAGGCTTGGGAGATATTCGAATCCGAGGTATTGCTCGAGCCGACTTTTGGCCGCCAGGACGTTCTTGCCGGGCTACTGGAGCGCTGGCTCTCCTTTTACGAGCGCGAGGTCTTCGCGGGCGGATGCTTTTTCGTCCTTTCAGCCGTGGAGCTGGCAAACCGCCAAGACGCGGTATCCAAGGCCCTCGTAGATGCGATAGACCGCCAGCTGGCAGCACTCGAAGCCGCCGTCCGCAGCGCCATTGAAAGCGGCGAGCTACCCGCCAGAAAGGACCCCGGCCAAACCGCGTTCGCCCTGCACTCCGTCCTTATCAACGCCGACTCGCTCTTCCAAGTACGGCACGACAGGGCCGTCTTCGACGACGCCAGGGCAACGATCGGCGAACTCCTCGCCGAGCCGCCCAGGCCGCGCCGAAGTACGTCGACCGTCCCCTGAGAGGCCGTCGACGTACCAACCGGTCCAAGGCCTGGTGGGCGGAGGCCCTTTGGCGGCTAGTAAGACGGCTCTCGAGTGTCAACAACCGAACCGACACCAGACGGCACACGTTCCGACCACGAGGCGCCCGATGTCGAACGAGTGACGCTTCTATGAAGTCAAGGGCACGGTGACAAGCCGTTTGTAGAGGCTGCGCGAGAGGTGTCGCTTGAGCGCGCGCATGGCTTCGCGGCTGGTCTTGCCTTCGCTGGTGCGGCGTTTGAGGTAGACGCGGGTTCGCTCGTCGTGGATCGAGCGGCTGAGGGCGATCGTGTGCAGCGCGTTGTTGGCTTGGCGATCACCGCCGCGCGAGAGCCGGTGGCGGATCGTCTGGCCGGAGGAGGCGGGCTTTGGTGCGGTGCCGTTGCAGCGAGCGAACGCCGCTTCGCCCTTGAGACGCGCGGGGTCGCAGACGATCAGCTTCGCGGCGGAGACCGGTCCGATGCCGGGCTCGTCCAGCAGGGTCGGGTCCAGTGAGCCGATCAGGCGGCTGAGCTCGCGCTTGTAGGCGCGGGCCTGGACCTCGAGCTGGCGGGCACGGGAGCCGAGGTCGCCCAGCACGGAGAAGATGAGCTGCTCTGCCTCCGGTGCACCCGCACGAGCCCGCATCCTGTGAAGGCGAGCGACGAGCTTCGTGCCGTTGCCCGGACCGATCCGCTCGCGAAGCGCGACGGGTGCGCTGGTGTGAAGCGCCTGCAGCTGGTTGAGCACCCGTGTGCGCTCGGCCACGCAGGAGCGGTAGGCGACCAACAGCGCCGAGAGTGCCTGGCGGGTGCCGCCGGCGCGGGGCGTGGAGAGCCCGTCGCCGGCGAGCACCTTCCTCGCGGCCAGCAGCGCGTCGATCGCATCGGACTTGCCGCGGCGGCGGTCCTCGCGGCGTGGGCGCTCGACCTCGACGACCCGGATCCCCGAGGCGAGCAGGAACTCGCACAGGCCGGCGCCGTAGGTCCCGGTCCCCTCGATCCCCACCACCACGTCCTCCCCGAGCGCCGACAGCCAGTCGGCCAGCTCGAGGTAGCCGGCCGGGTCGGCTTTGACCGTCACCCCGCCCACCAGCTGGCCGAGTCCGTCGAGTGCCCTGGCGAGGTGCTCGTGCTTGTGCGTGTCCACGCCCACTGCGATCATCCGCTTGCTCCTCATCGTCGACTCCCGGTGATGTGGAGGCCGCCGGACAGTGCGTTGTCGAGCGATGTCAGGCTTCTATGAAGTCACGGCGGCATCCGGTTGTGGCGGCGGCGAGAGACGGGTCATTCGCAAGGCACCGTGGGCCAGCTCGATAATGAGTCATCCCGCCGCCACCGCGCACCCTTCCGAGCGCCCCGGACGCCACTGCCCAGTCGCCTCCTGCGCTCGCCCTAAAGGGCTCGCTGCGGAGGTGACTGGCCTACCGCGCAACCGAGCCCAGCAGGCAGGACGAACCTACAACGCTCGATAACATCGCTTATGTAAACCTGCCTGCAAAGCGAGCAGCGGGCCTGTGCGCGAGCCTCGACACCGGGTCAGGGGCCCGGAGGTAGCCGCCAGGTGGCCACGTCCGGCGCGAATCCGCTCGAGGGCACGAAGCGAAAGCGCCCGACGCTTCTCCCGCGGGGAATCTCGAAGATGAGGCAGCCTGTGGCCGACTGGCCCGGCGCGAGCTTGAGCAAGACCTCGAGCGGCGGGCAGCCGTCGGGTTGCG
>JACCZR010000079.1 GCA_013695855.1 Thermoleophilaceae bacterium | reverse complement strand
GCCTGAGAGATCCATCCTCCGACCCTACGGGGCAGATTAGGCTGGCGCTCATGAGCAAGCCGGTGAAGGAGGCCGACGGCGTCTGGCGGGTGACCGGCGGCTTCCCGCTGAAGATGAACGTCTTCCTCATCCGCGAGGGCGACGGCGTGGCGGTGTTCGACTCGGGCCACAGGCCGATGGGCAAGGCGATCCGCGAGGCCGCCGACTCGCTTGGGGGCGCGACGCGCGTGGTGCTGGGCAACGCCCACGCCGACCACCGCGGCGGGGCGCGGGCGATCGGGGGCCCGGTGTACTGCCACGCCGACGAGCGCGCCGACGTGGAGGGCGACGGCGGGGTGCACTACTTCGACTTCGCCAAGCTGCCACTCTTCGCCCGCCCTCTGACGCCGCGGCTGATGAGCTCGTGGGACGACGGCCCGGTGGAGGTAGCCGGCACCGTCTGCGAGGGCGACGCCGTCGGGGACTTCAAGGTGGTCCACCTGCCCGGGCACGGGCCGGGCTGTATCGGGCTGTGGCGTGAGAGCGACCGCCTGGCGCTGAGCAACGACAGCTTCGCGCTGTTCGATCCCGCGCTGCCGCGGCCCGGCAAGCCACGCATTCCGCACCCGGCCTTCAACTGGTCGACCGAGCGCAGCCGGGAATCGGTGCGAAAGCTCGCAGCGCTCGAGCCCGCCACCTGCTGGCCGGGCCACTTCGGGCCGCTGAAGGGCGACGTGGCCGGCCAGTTGCGCGGGATCTAGAGCCGCGCCGACCAACCCTCGGTCTGCGCTCCGAGGCCATGGACTAGCTTTCCCGCGCGATGGCCGAGTACAGGCCCAAGGGACAGGGCCTCGAGCGGGTGCTGGGCACGGGTGCCCTCTTCTCCACCGCCTACGGCAACGTGGGCAGCTCGATCTACTACGCGCTCGGCCTGGTGGCGATCTACGCGGCGGGGGCCACCCCGATCGTCTTCGTGATCGCGGGGCTCATCTTCGCCGCGACCGCCGCCACCTATGCCGAGGCGACCACGATGTACCCGGAGGCGGGCGGCTCGGCTTCGTTCTCCCGTCGCGCCTTCAACGAGTTCTGGTCCTTCTTCGCCGGCTGGGGCCAGATGCTCACCTACATCGTCACGATCGCGATCTCCGCCTTCTTCGTGCCGCACTACCTCGGGGTCTTATGGGAGCCGCTGGGCGAGTCGCCCGCGGACATCATCGGCGGGGTCCTGATCGTGGTCACGCTCGGCGTCCTGAACGTGGTGGGCGTGCAGGAGTCGGCCGGGGTGAACATCTTCTTCGCACTCGCCGACTTCCTCACCCAGGTCCTGCTGGTGGTGATCGGCGTGGTCTTGGTGCTCGACCCCGACCTGCTGCTCAGGCAGATCGACTTCGGGTCGGCGCCCAGCTTCAGCGACTTCCTCATCGCGATCCCCGTGGGGATGGTCGCCTACACCGGCATCGAGACGATCTCGAACATGGCCGAGGAGGCGCGCGACTATCAGAAGACCATCCCGCGCGGCATCGGCCTCGTGGTGGGGGCGGTGGCGGTGATCTACCTCTTCCTGCCTGCGATCGCGCTGTCGGTGATGCCGGTCCGCGACGGCGAGACAGTTCTGGCCAAGCCCAAGGAGGAGGGTGGCTTCGCCGACGACCCGATCCTCGGCGTGGTCGAGAACATCGACCTCGGCCCGCTTCAGGGCCCGGCCGAGATCTACGTGGGGATCCTGGCTGCGACGATCCTCTTCATCGCGACCAACGCGGGGCTCATCGGGGTCTCGCGGCTCACCTACTCCATGGGTCAGCATCGCCAGCTGCCTGAGCTCCTGCGCAAGCTGCACCCCCGCTTTCGCACGCCGTACGTGGCCATCGCGATCTTCGGCACCGTCGCCTGCGTCGCGATCGTGCCCGGGCAGGCCGACTTCCTGGGCACGATCTACGCCTTTGGGGCGATGCTGTCGTTCACGATGGCCCACGCCGCGGTCACGTGGCTGCGTTTCAAGGAGCCCGGCGTCGAGCGGCCGTGGAAGGGCCCGGGCTCCATCAGGGTCGCGGGCGGCGAGCTGCCCGTGTTCGCGGTCCTGGGAGGCCTCGGCACCGGCTCCGCCTTCGTGGTGGTGACCGTGCTCGACGTGCGCGTGCTGATCTCGGGCGTCGTCTGGCTGACCATCGGCGTGGTGGCCTATGTGGTCTACCGCCGAACTCAGGGCCTCCCGCTCACCGAGACGCGCAAGGTGGTCGTCCCCAAGCCCGCCGTCGAGCACGAGGTCGAGTACGAGTCGGTGTTGGTCGCTTTTGAGGACGGTGCCTACTCGCCGGGTGCCGTCGACACCGCGGCCCGGCTGGCGGTACGCAGGCGGCGCGGCATCCACGTGCTGGTGACCATCACGGTTCCGGCCAACGCGCCCATCGACGCGTCGATGCCCGAACAGGAGTCGCGTGCCGCCGCGGCCATCGACTCCGCCCGCGTGCGGGGTGGGCGGCGGGTGACCGGCCATTGGGAGAAGGTTCGGCCCGGCGAAGCCGGGCGCCGGGTGCTCGAGGAGGCACGCGAGATACAGGCGCGGGCCATCGTGATGAGCGTGCCGCCCAAGAGGGTGGGGTCGTCACTCTTCGGCCGCACGGTCGAGACCGTGCTCTCCGATCGTCCCTGCCGGGTCATCATCGACTCGACGCCCGCCCAGGCCGAGCAGCGTGAGGCGGTAGTGGCCGACGCCTGACCCTAAGATCCGCCGCGTGCAGCGCGCCTACTCGCTTACGTCGAGTCTCCTCTCGGCGTTCATCCTGCTGCTCGGCCTCGCGATGATCGCCGGGGCGGTGGCTCGCGGCGGAGGCGTGGTGCTCGGCGTGGTGCTGGGGGCGGCGTTCGTGGCTATCGGAGCGGGCCGCCTGCTGATCGCCCGCGCCACCTCCGAGCGGTGACGGGCCCACCCGGCGACGGCGCCCGCCCGGCAGTCGGGCGCATGCGCGAAGGCCTGGCGCGCGGGGCGGGGGCCGAGGCGCGCTTCTCGCGCAGCCTGGGCGAGCCGGCGCTCTTCGCGGTGGTCCTCTCGGCCGTCGGCTCGTCGATCTACTTCGTGCTCGGTGTGGTGGCCGGCGAGGCGCTCGGGCTGACGCCTGTGGTCTTCCTGCTCGCCGCTCTGCTTTTCGCGCTCACGATGGCCACCTACGTCGAGGGCAACTCGCTGCACGCCGAGCGCGGCGGAGCCTCGACGTTCGCCCGCTACGCCTTCAACGAGCTGGTCAGCTTCATCGCCGGTTGGGCGATCCTCCTGGACTACCTGATCGTGATGGCGATCGCTGCGCTGGCGGTGCCCCACTACCTGACTGCGTTCTGGGGACCGGCCGGCGACGGCGGGGTCGAGCTCCTGATCACCGCCGCCGTGCTGGCCGGGGTGGTGGCCCTGAACGTGCGCGGCATCTCGCCCGAGCGCCTTCGCACAGTGCTGCGGGTGACCGTGCTCAACATCTTCCTCGTGGCGGTGATCATCGCCGTGGGCCTCGCCACCGTCTCGGACCTCGGGCTGATCACCGACTCGATCGATCTGGGCCGGTCACCGCGTGTGGAGGACCTGATCTTCGCCACCACGCTCGCGGCCGCGGCGGCCGCCGGGATCGAGGCGGCGTCGGGACTCGCCGGCGAGGTGCGGGTGGGCCGTCGCGGGCTGAGGCGCCTGGTGGCGCTCAGCGGCGTGGCGGTCTTCCTCATGCTCGGAGGCGTCGCGGTGGTGGCGCTCATGGCCGTCCCGGTGATCGGCGGCGTCACCGCGCTAGGCGAGCGCTTCGTCGAGATGCCGGTGCTGGGGGTGGTATCGACCTTCGAGCCCGAGTGGACCGCTGACGGGTTGCGCTACGTGGTCGGGGGGACGGCCGCGGTCGTTCTCGCGCAGGCCGCCAACAGCCAGATGCTCGGCGTCGGCCGGCTGGCCTACTCGCTCGCCACCAACCGCCAGGTCCCCAGCGTGCTCGGGCGCCTCGAGCGGCGGCGCTCGACGCCCTACGTGGCGATCGGCCTCTGCGCCCTGCTGGCCTTGGCGCTCACGCTGCCCGCCGACGTGGACTTCCTCGCCGGCCTGTTCGCCTTCGGGGCGACCCTGGCGTTCACGATCGCCCACCTGTCGGTCATCGTGCTCCGCTTCCGCGAGCCCGACCGCCCGAGCGCCTTCCGGATCCCGCTCTCGGTGCCCGTGCGTGGCGGCTCGATACCGATCCCGGCGGCGCTCGGCGCGCTGCTGTCCGGCGCGGGCTGGGTGAGCGTCGTGGTGCTTCACGAGGGCGCGCGCATCGCCGGTGGGGTCTGGATGGCCGCGGGAATCGTGCTCTACGTGGTCTACCGAAAGCAGCAGGACAAGTCGCTGACCAAGCGCTTCACGATCCCCGCCGAGGCCCTCCTCGAGCGCGAGGAGACCGAGTACGGAAGCATCCTCGTCCCGGTGTTCGGCCGGGAGCTCGACGACGACATCGTGGGCACCGCCGGCCGCCTGGCCGCCGACGAGGCCGACGAGCGGGACGGCGGCGCCATGCTGGAGGCGCTGTACGTCTTCGAGATGCCGATGTCCCTGCCCATGGACGCACGCGTGCCGCCTGAGCGGGTGGCCGAGGCCAAGCGCCTGCTGGCCCGCGCGAAGGAGGTGGGCGAGGAGTACGAAGGGGTGGAGGTCGCGACCGCCACGGTGCGCGGGCGCACGGCGGGTGCCGCGATCGTCGCCGAGGCCAAGCGAAGGGGGGTCGAGGCGATCGTGCTGGCCGCCGAGGAGCCGTCGCGGACCGGCGGGGGGGCGCTGCTGGGAGCGCGCTCGCGGTCGCGCGAGCGCTCTGTTGGCGACACCACCCGCTACGTGGTGGAGAAGGCCCCGTGCAAGGTGATCCTCACCGCTCCACCCGCCCTCCCGGACAGCATCTCGCGGGCTGCCGCGCCTGAGTGAGTGAGCCGAGCAGCGGTGCCGGAGTGGGCCGAGCGGCGCTAGAGTGCGGCCCTGATGTTCGTCCTGATCGTGGGCAGTGGACGGGTGGGGTCGGCGGTTGCGAAGACCATGCTCGCCGACGGCCACACCGTCTCGGTGCTCGACGAGGACCCCGAGGCGATCGCCATGCTCAACCGTGGCCAGAACCAGAGCTGGGAGGACCTGGGCGGGCAGTTCACCGAGGGCACCGCGTTGGAGATCGACGCGCTGCTGCAGGCCGGCATAGAGCGCGCCGACGCTTTCGTAGCCTCCACCGACGGCGACAACACCAACCTGGTGATCGCCCAGATCGCCCAGCGACAGTTCGAGGTGGAGCGCGTGGTGGTGCGCGTGCTCGATCCGGCGCGGGCGAAGTGGTACGCCCAGCAGGGCCTGCAGACGGTATGCCCTACCCAGACCGCGATCGAGCTGCTGGAGGGCGCGGTCAGAGGTGAGATCCGCTTCGAGGGAGTCAGCGGCTGATGAAGCCCGAGGCGGCCTGATGTACATCCTGATCGTGGGAGCCGGCAAGGTGGGCTGGAACCTCGCTCGTGAGCTGATCGACAAGGGCAACGAGGTGCTCGTGATCGAGAGCTCCTCGCGCCGCTATCAGGTGGTCGAGGAGGAGCTCGAGCACCGCATCCAGGCCGGTGACGGCTCGGAGCTCTGGGTGCTCGAACGCGCCGGCATCGAGCGGGCCGACTTGGTGATCGCGGTGACCGGCGACGACGAGGACAACATCCTCATCTGCCAGGTCGCGCGCGAGAAATACGGCGTCGAGCGGGTCGTGGCCCGCTGCAACAACCCACGCAACCTGCAGCACTTCGAGCTCCTTGGGGTCAAGCCCGCTGTCTCGGCCACCGACCTGATCCTGCGGCTGATCGAGCACGAGGTGCCCCAGTACGGCCTCGTGCACCTGCTCGACCTCCCGACGGAGCGGCTCGAGATCATCGAGCTCGAGCTGGGCGACGACTCGCCCGCGGTGGGGCAGCGGGTCATCGACCTGGGTCTGCCCGACGGCTCGCTGGTCATCTCCATCCTGCGCGGCGGCGGGGGCTTCGTGCCCGTGGCCGACTCGGTGATCGAGGCCGGGGACGAGGTGCTGCTGGTGCTGGACACCGGTCTGGAGGCCGATGTGACGGAGCGCTTCGCGCCACAGCCGGAAGCGGCCTGAGATGACTGGTGCCACGACCCCACGCCGAATCGCCTGACCGGTGGCCGACCGCGCGGTCGACTTCCTTCTGATCGGCGGCGGCGTGGCCGCGGCGCGTTGCGCGCGGACGCTGCGCGAGGAGGGCGCCGAGGGCTCGATCCTGCTCGTGGGCCGCGAGCCCGACCCGCCCTACGACCGCCCGCCCCTGTCCAAGGGCTACCTGCGCGGGGAGTCGGGGCGCGAGGCTGCGCTGGCGGAGTCCCCGGACTGGTGGGAGGCCAACGACGTCGAGCTGCTGACGGGCACGAGCGTGATGAAGCTCGATGCCGACGGTCGGACGGCGAAGCTGTCCACGAAGGAGGAAGTGGGTTTCGACAAGGCCTTGCTGGCAACCGGCGCGAACGTGCGCCGCCTGCGTGCCGATGGCGCCGACCTCGACGGCCTGCACTACCTCCGGGCCTTTGGCAACTCGGACGCCATCCGCGAGGAGGCAGCCGAGGCCGAGCGGGTGGTGCTGATCGGCGGCAGCTACATCGGCTGCGAGGTGGCGGCGTCGCTCTCGGCGGGCCTGGGCAAGCACTGCACGATCCTGATGCAGGAGGACGAGGTCCTCGAGCGCACGGTGGGACCGTCGCTCGCCCCCTTCTTCGGCGGCATCCTGCGCGAGCACGGCGTGGAGATCCACGGCGGCGACTCGCTGGATCGCTTCGAGGGCTCGGACGGCCGGGTCTCGCGGGTGGTGACCGAGGGCGGCTTGGAGCTTGACTGCGACATGGTGATCGTGGGCGCCGGCGTGATGCCCGACGTGACGCTCGCCCGCTCGGGAGGCATCGAGCTGGGCGAGGCGGGCGGACTGCTGTGCTCATCCGGGCTGGAGACCTCGCTGGAGGGGGTCTTCGCCGCCGGTGACATGTGCGAGTACGACAGCGTCATCCACGGCCGGCCACTGCGCCTCGAGCACTGGGACGTGGCCGCCGAGCACGGCAAGACCGCGGCCCGCAACATGCTCGGCCAGGGCGTGGACCACGACGTGGTGCCCTACTTCTTCTCCGACCTGGCCGATTGGGTGTCGCTGGGCTACGTGGGCCCGGGCAGCGGCGAGCCGGTCATCCGCGGCTCGCTGGACGACGGCAGCTTCACGGCCTTCTACCTGGACGACGGCAAGGTCACCGCGGCGCTGTCGGTCGCCCGTGACGAGAACGAGCTCGAAGAGGCGAGGCGTTTCATCAGGGAAGGCGCCGGGCCGGACTCGTCGGCCCTGGCCGACGACGGCACGGAGCTCGGCTCGCTGTAGCGGACCCGGTCGTCGCCTGAGCGCGCCGAGGCACGAACTCAACCGGCCCTGCGGCTTCACGGGTGACTCCCGGGGCCTCCCGAGGGGCCGTTCGCTGTCTACGTCCAGTCCCCATAACCAAACGTACGTTCGCATAAAAGTCGGACAGACTCAGCGGCTAAACTGACGTCCCCGGCGGGCCTGCTGGCTCGCCCGAAGCACTGTGGGGAATGGTGTAATCGGCAGCACTACTGCCTCTGGAGCAGTCAGTCCTGGTTCGAGTCCAGGTTCCCCAGTTAGGCACTTAGGCCGCTGCCTGACCAGCCCAGTCGCCGTACAGCCGCGCGTAGGCGCCGTCGGCCTCCAGCAGCTCGTCGTGGGTTCCCTGCTCGACGATGCGGCCGCCCTCCAGCACGACGATGCGCCCCGCCGAGCGAATCGTCGACAGCCGGTGGGCGATGACGATCGCCGTGCGGCTCGCCAGCAGCCGGCGCATGCCGTGTTCGATGCGGGCCTCGGTCGCGACGTCCACGTTCGAGGTCGCCTCGTCGAGGATCAGGACCCGCGGATCGGCGGCGGCCGCCCGAGCGAAGGCCACCATCTGACGCTGGCCGGCCGACAGGTGCCCGCCTCGCTCGCCGACCTCGGTCGCGTAGCCCTCGGGCAGGGCCTCGATGAACTCGCGGGCGCCCACGGCGCGGGCGGCGGCCTTCACTTCCTCGTCGGTCGCGTCGGGGCGCCCGAAGGCGATGTTGTCGCGGATCGTTCCCGAGAACAGGAAGCCCTCCTGGGGCACGATGCCCAGCTGGGAGCGAAGCGAGCGCTCGGTCACGTCGCGCAGGTCGTGGCCATCGATCAGCACGCGCCCCTCGGTGGGGTCGTAGAACCGCGCCACGAGCTTGGCCAGCGTCGACTTGCCGGCGCCGGTGGCCCCCACCAGCGCCACCGTCTGGCCCGGCGCCACGTGCAGGTTCACCTCGGCCAGCGCAGGCGCGCCGTCGCCGTAGGCAAAGGTCACGTCTTCGAAGCGGATCTCGCCGCGCACCGAGGGCAGCTCGATCGCGTCGGTCGCGTCGGTCACGTCGGGCTCCTCGTCGAGCAGGCCGAAGATCTTGTCCAGGGCGGCCATGCCCGCCTGGTAGGTCGTGTAGAGCTGTGACAGCTGCTGGATGGGGTCGAAGAACGTCTGCAGGTAGAAGACGAAGGAAGCCAGAACGCCGATGGTGATCGCGTTCTCGAGCACCTGATTGCCGCCGTAGACCAGGATCACCCCGGTGGCCACGGCCGAGAGGAGCTCGACGGCGGGGAAGTAGGCGGCGTTGAGGTAGACCGTTCGCATGTTGGCCTCGCGGTTGTCCTCGTTGAGCTCGCCGAAGCGGCCCCGGTGGCGGGGTTCCTGGCCGAACGCGCGCACCACCCGAACGCCCGACAACGTCTCCTGGAGGTACGCGGTGATCAGCGCGATCTTCTCGCGGGTCAGGCGATAGGCGTTGGCCGAGGCCAGCCGGAAGATGACGGTGGCGATCAGCAGCACGGGAAACACCGCGAAGGTGACCAGCGCGAGCTGGGCGTCGAGGAAGAGGAGGATCGCCGCCGTGCCGATCAGGGTCAGCGAAGCCGAGAACAGCGTCACGATGCCGTCGGTGACGAGCTGGTCGAGTGCCTGGACGTCGTTGGTCAGCCGCGAGATCACCACGCCCGCGCGATTTCGCGAATAGAACCCCACCGACAGCCGCTGGAGGTGGGCGAACAGCCGCTCGCGGAGGTCCTGGAGCGCTCGCTGGCCGACCCAGTTGACGAGGTAGGTCTGGGCGTAGCTCGCACCCCAGTTGACCAGAGCAGCTGCCAGGAACAGCACCATCAGGACCACGAGCGCCGACGTGCTGGCGCGGCGGATGCCGTCGTCGATGGCGCGCCCGGCCAGGTAGGGGGGAGCGAGGCCGGCGGCGGTGGCCAGCGTCAGCGCCACGAACATCGCCACCACGCGCCCGCGGTAGGGTCGCAGCAGCACGAGCAGCTGGCCGATCTTGCGCTTGCGGTCGCCGCTCACAGGCCCGCCACCTCGACCCCCTCGGGGTCGCGGTCGTCCACGATCCGCTCCGAGCCTTCGGCGATGTCGCGGTACAGCGGCGAGACCTCCAGCAGCTCGGCGTGGGTGCCGCGGGCGGCGATTTGACCGTCCTCGAGCACCACGATCTCGTCGGCGAGGGAGATGGTCGAGAGACGGTGCGCGATCACGAAGGTGGTCCGGCCCTCCATGACCTCTCCGAGCGCCTCCTTGATGCGCTCCTCGGTGGTTGCGTCCACGCTCGAGGTGGCGTCGTCGAGTATGAGGATGCGTGGCTGGGCCAGCAGCGCACGGGCGATCGCCACGCGCTGGCGCTGACCACCGGAGAGCGTCAGCCCGCGTTCGCCGACCCGCGTCTCGAGGCCCTCCGGGAGCTCGTCGATGAGCTCCGAGAGCCCGGCGCGGGCGGCGGCCTCGCGCACCTCGTCATCGCTCGCCTGCGAGCGGGCGTAGGCGATGTTCTCGCCCAGGGTGGCCGAGAACAGGAAGGCGTCGTCGGACACCAGCGCGACGTCGCGCCGAAGCGACTCCAGCTCAACCTCGCGAACATCGACGCCGTCGACCAGCACAGAGCCCGAGTCGACGTCGTAGAGCCGGGGCACGAGCAGGACGAGGGTCGTCTTGCCCGAGCCGGTGGCGCCGACCAGCGCCACCGTCTGGCCGGCCTCCACGTCGAGGTCGACGTCGCGCAGGACGGGCTCGCCGCCGTCGTAGCCGAAGCTCACCCCGCGCAGCTCGACACGGCCGCCGCCCTCGGGCAGGGGCGGGGCGCCGGC
>JACCZR010000077.1 GCA_013695855.1 Thermoleophilaceae bacterium | reverse complement strand
AGCCGGAGGCGTCCCGGCCCGCGTCCCGGCCTCCGGCCGCCGCCTGAGTCGTGCCCCCGCCGGTGGGCCTGTGCGACGCCTGCCGCCACCAGCGCCTGGTGCGCACCGGAAGGGGAAGCGAGTTCTCCCTGTGCAAGCGCTCGAAGGAGGACCCTTCCTTCCCGAAGTACCCACGCGTGCCCGTGCGCGAGTGCCGGGGCTACGAGCCCCGGCCCGACGCCCGGCCAGCGGAGGAGCCCGATCGCTGATCGGGCGAGCACCGCGCGCTCGTACGTCTACCGCGTTCCCTCGACGACGGTCTCGCCGTCGTCGGCGACGCGAGTGTCGGGTGTGTCGTCCGAGATCTTGCCCGAGAAGGAGCCACTCGGACGCCCTCCGCCGCCGTCATCCTCGGCCCGGGCCTTGCCGTCGAGCCCGGCGGAGACGATGTAGCGCAGGTCGTATCCGCCGGCCCGCACGGCGGTCACGCTCCAGCGGAACGAGCGGCCCCGGCCCGGCTTGAGCGGGCCGAGCGCCCAGGTGTCCACGTAGTTGGTCTCTCCGCCCTCGGGGGCCGCGTCCTTGGACTCCGGGAGTCCCGCCAGCGCCTTTGGCGCGCCGTTGATGGCAAATATCGGGCGGCGGGCATCGGCCAGGCCCTCCTGCTTCTCGGCCAAGCCGAAGCCCTTCACCGTCACGGCGATGTTCGGGATCGTCTCGGGGCCGGTGTTGCGGACGTTGATCTCGAGCTTCGAGCGCTGCGCGAGCTTCTGGGCGCTGGGGAAGGTCGCCGTCACCGACACCGGGTAGGAGCCTGCGGCCTCGTTCTCGTCTTGGCGCTTCTGGCTCTGGCAGGCGCCTAGCGCGAACGGGGCCGCGGCCAGCGCGATTCCGAGCGCGGCGGACCGGCCGCGACGCCGCGCTGCGTAGCGGAGGAGCGCAGGCCGGGCGTCGGCCGGCCGAGCACCGCTCGCTCGATCCACTAGCCGCTCCTTTGGCTCAAAGCGAGGGCAACATACCACCGGGACTTGCCGCCGAGCGGCGGTTGATCTGTACCCGCAGGGCGGGCGCGGCGCCGCCTTCGCTTGGGTCTAGGCACCCCCTGGTGCTTCGCGTAGGCTTGCGGTCCGACGCCCCCTTGGGGAGGAGCCAGGGTCCGAGGAGGAGCCACGTGGTCCGAGCCGTAGCCGACCGAGCTTTCCTGCCGACCAAGAACCTGCTCGAGCAGGTCGGCGACATGATGATCTTGACCGGCAAGGTGCTGATCTCGGCGCTGCGCCCGCCTTACCCCTACGGCACCGAGTTCGTCCAGCAGTTCATGTTCGCGCTGCGGCTGTGCTGGTTTCCGCTGGCCATCTCCACGATCGCCTTCGGCTACGGCGCTCCCGGTCTCCAGGCGGGCAACTTCCTCACCCTGTTCGGGGCCATCGACCGCCTGGGCGGCTTCTTCGTGCTCTCCACCATCCGCGAGTTCGGCCCCTTCGTGACGGCGATCATCCTGGCGGGGGTGGGGGGCACGGCGATCACCGCCGACCTGGGCGCGCGCAAGATCAGAGAGGAGCTCGACGCCCTGCAGGTGCTCGGCGTCGATCCGATCAAGAACCTGGTGGTGCCGCGCTTCCTGGCCCTGATGATCGTCACCGGCCTGTTCAACATCTACGCGCTGATCTTCGGGATCTTCGGCGGCATCCTGGCCACGCTCACCTTCCAGGCGCCGCTCGGGCCCTTCTTTGCCACGTTGCTGAGCAACGCCTCGACCACCGACCTGTGGGGCTCGGTGGTCAAGTGCACGCTGTTCGGGGCGATCATCGCCATCGTCGCCTGCTACAAGGGCATGACGGCCTCCGGCGGGGCCGAAGGCGTGGGGCGGGCGGTGAACCAGGGTGTGGTGATCACCTTCCTGGCCATCTTTGCCTTCAACTACGTCTTCACCCAGACGCTGCTGGCCACTCATCCGGAGATATCGGTGATCAAGTGACGTTCGGCGGCGCTCGCTTCGCAGCCATCGATGGGAGCGCCGGCTGATGGGCCGCTCTTGGCTGGCCGTCCCGCGGGACTGGATTTCCTCTTTCGGCGACATCGCCAAGTTCTCGACCAAGGTGATGGGAGAGGTCTACACCTTCCGGGTAGGCAAGTTCTTCGGCGAGGCGCTGCGCCAGGCCGGCGTGCTGATCCTGGGCTCAGCCATCGTGATCTGGGGCCTGGCGTTCATCCTGGGCCTCACCTGCGGCATCGAGGGCGCCTACTTCAACCGCTCGGTGGGCGCTCCGGCCTACGCCGGGGTCTTCAGCGCCTGGTGTGACTTGCGCGAGATCATGCCCTATGCCTTTGGCTACATGATGAGCGCCAAGGTGGGCACGGGCTTGGTGGCCGAGATCGGCGCCATGCGCATCTCGGACGAGATCGATGCCCTCGAGGTGATGGGCATCTCCTCCCTTACCTTCCTCTGCTCAACCCGCCTGCTGGCGGCCTGGATGGTCCTGCCCTTCATGTACATCGCCGCCGTGGGAGCGGGCTTTGTCGCCTCGTATCTGGCCGTGGTCCAGCAGATCGGCGAGGTGTCCTCAGGCGGGTTCTTCCTGATCTTCTGGATGTTCCAGAACCCACCTGACCTCTTCTATTCGCTGATCAAGGCCATGGCCATGGCCACGGTGATCGTGCTGGTGGGCTGCTACTACGGCTACAACGCCTCGGGCGGACCGGTAGGGGTGGGCACCGCCACCGCGAAGTCGATGGTGCTCAACACCGTCATGGTCCACCTGGTGGGCATGGTGGGCACACAGATCTTCTGGGGCTCCAACCCAAGGGCGCCGATAGGCGGATGATGTACTTCACGGAGGTGAGCAGCGAGGGTGGCTGAGGACAGGCGAGACGATCCCCCGTGGGGCCGCCCTCTGGGCGACGACGAGGCTCAGCAGACCGAGCCGGCCGCCCCGCACGCGCCCCAGCCGCCGCCCCAGAGCGACCCCAGTTGGGAGCAGCCCCACGAGGAGAGCTGGTCCGACGCGCCCACGCAGGAGCACGCCGGCGAATACCCGCCGCAGGGCTACGAGCAGCCTGCCGGCCACGGGCAGCCCGATCCCGAGCAGGCCGGGCCCGCCCACCAAGACGATCCGTATGGTCACGGCGGACCCGTCGATGGTGGCCACGAGCACGACGACGAGCACGGCCACGGCCCGGGCGCGGCGGGCGGTGCCGCCGTCACGCGCGACGAAGAGGACGTGCCAGACAACATCAAGGACCAGACCCGCGGCGACGAGGACCCCTACCAGTGGCACGCCGGGCTCAACCGGCCGCACGGCTCCAGCGACGCCGTCGAGTTCATCGACGTCAAGAAGTCCTTTGGGCGCAACACGATCCTCAACGGGCTGAACCTGGGTATCCCCGACAACCAGATCTCCATGATCCTCGGCCCCTCCGGCACGGGGAAGTCGGTGTGCATCAAGCACATGGTCGGGCTGCTCTACCCCGACGAGGGCGACGTGCTGGTGCACGGCGAGTCGGTGCCGAACATGCAGGACGAGGAGCTGTTCGACATGCGCAAGAAGTTCGGCGTCCTGTTCCAGGACGGCGCGCTCTTCGGCTCGATGAACGTCTTCGACAACACGGCGTTCCCGCTGCGCCAGCACACCGACAGGGCCGAGAGCGAGATCGTCGAGGTCGTCACCCGCCGTCTGGCCGAGGTCGGCCTCGGGGGCGCGATGGACAAGATGCCCAACGAGCTCTCGGGCGGCATGCGCAAGCGCGCCGGCTTTGCCCGGGCGCTGGTGCTCGACCCCGACATCGTGCTCTTCGACGAGCCCGACTCCGGCCTCGACCCGGTGCGCACGGCGCTCCTGTGCGAGCTCATCCAGGAGGTGCACGAGGAGAACGGTGGTGCCTACGTGGTGATCACGCACGACATCATGTCCGCCCGTCGCGTGGCCGACTTCATCTCGGTGCTGTGGAAGGGCCGCATCGTCGAGTCGGGACCCGCCAGCGAGCTGTTCAACTCCGACAACCAGTTCGTGCGCCAGTTCCTCTCGGGCGAGGCCCAGGGCCCGCTCGGCATGGAATAGCCGGCGCCTCGCGGCGTCCTCGGTCCCTCGCTCGCGTGCCAAGCACGCGTCGCTCAGTGCGTCCTTGCGAGGCTTGGCTCTTCCATCCCGAGTCCCGTGGGCGGCTCTGGACGGTCGCCTAAGCTGGCTCCGTGCGGAGGGGCCTCGACTTCGCGCGCGTGGCGCGCGCCGTGGACTTCGCTCGTGTAGCGCGCGCCGTCAGCCGCCGTCCGCGGCTCACCCTGGCCGTCGTGGCCGTGCTCGCACTGGGCGGCGCGGCGCTCGCGCTGCGCCTCGAGCCAAGCGTGGACACCGACACGCTGGTCGACCGCGGCTCGGAGACCTTCGCCGCGACCGAGGCCTTCAAGCGCGACTTCGGCGACGACTCGGTGGTGATCATGGCCCAGGGCCCGCTCAAGAAGCTGGTGCTGACGGCCAACCTTGGGCGGTTGCTCCGCCTCGAGGGCTGCCTGTCGGGCAACGTGCCGCCCCAGGGTCTCGGCTCGCTGCCGCGGGTGTGCTCCGAGCTGGCCGAGACCAAGCCCGCGCGGGTGGTCTTCGGCCCCGGCACGTTCCTCAACCTGGCCGCCACGCAGATCTCCGGCGGGTTCCAGAAGCGCCTGCAGGCCAACGCCCAGCAGGCCGATCTGCTGGCCCGCCAGGCCGTACAGTCCTCCAAGCGCCGCGGCGATCCGAAGGCCACCCAGGACCGCTTGGCCACCGACGCCCGCCGGCTGGCACAGGCCCAGTTCCAGCAGCAGCTACTGGGCCTCGGCCTGCGCTACGGGCTGCTGAGCGTGCCGAGCGTGGACAACCCGGACTTCGTCTCGAAGGTGGTCTTCGACCCCAGCGCTCGCGGCGAGCGGCCCAAGTCGCGTTTCGCCTACCTGTTCCCGAGCCCCAACGCCGCGCTCATCCAGGTGCGCCTGAAGCCCGAGCTGAGCGACGGGCAGCGCCGCGACGCCATCGAGCTGATCAGGCAGGCGACCGGCGAGAAGGTCTTCAACGCCACGACCGACCGCGGTGAGCGGCCCGAGTTCCGTTACGTCGTGTCCGGCGTCCCCGTGGTGGCCGAGGGCCTGGCTTCGGCGGTTCAGAGCGCAATCCTGGTGCTTCTCATCGCCGCGCTGCTGGTGATGGCGGCCACCCTTGCCTTCGTGTTCCGCACGCGCCTGCGGCTGTTGCCGCTGGCGCTCGCGCTGGCCGCAGCGGCCATGACCTTTGGCGGCCTGGCGCTGGTCGGGGGCAGCCTGACGATGGCGTCGATCGCCGTCCTGCCGGTGCTGATCGGGCTGGCGGTGGACTACTCCATCCAGTTCCAGGCGCGCTTCGACGAGGCGCGCGCGCGAAGGCGCGGCGGTGCGGAGGCCGCGGCGGAGCGGGCGGCGGTGGCAGGCGGTCCCACCATCGCCACTGCGGGCG
>JACCZR010000068.1 GCA_013695855.1 Thermoleophilaceae bacterium | reverse complement strand
GCGGGGGCGCCACTCGTCGTCGAGGCGCAGCAGGTGCTCGGTGGCGTCCACCACGTCATTGGGGATGCCGATGAGGCGGCAGTAGACGTTGGTGGCCCCGCCGGGCAGGCAGGTGAGCGGGGTATCGGTGCCCACCAGGCCGTTGGCCGCCTCGTTGACGGTGCCGTCGCCGCCAAAGGCCACCACCGCGTCGTAGCCCTCCCGGGCGCCCTCGCGACAGAGCTGGGTGGCGTGCCCGCGCTTCTCGGTGTCGATGGCCTCGACCGTGTAGCGCGACTGCAGCGCGTAGACCACGAGGTTGCGCAGCCGGTCCGAGACGGTGGTGGCGTAGGGGTTGACGATCACGAGCATCCGCCGCTGGGGCGTTGGCTCGGGGAGCAGGCGGTCGGCCAGCTCCTCGGCGCGCTCGATCGTGGCCACGCGCGATCAACCCTCGCCGTCGGGATCGGTTACTTCGAAGCGGACCACGCCGTCGGCTTCGACCTCGCGCACGCGCCCGTCGTTGAGCAGCAGGTCGGTGTGGCCCAGCACCTCCGAGAGCGTCAGGTATGCCCGGGTCACCGCGACGTTTCCCCAGATTGCCTGGGCCAGCTCGTGGGCGGTGCGCGGGTGCTCGGCGATCAGGCCGTAGATCTTCTCGGCGCGCCGGCGGTGCAGCGCGAAGCGCTCGTCGATCAGCGGGCGGTGATCGGTGATCGGCTCCCCGTGGCCGGGCAGCACCAGGTCGAGCTCCATCTCCCGCGTCTGGCGCAGCGAGTCGAGGTAAGTCACGAGCGCCTGGGGGCGGGGGGCACCGTCCTCGCGCGGCCGGCTTATCAGCGGGTTCGAGGAGATGTGCTTGAGCAGGTGGTCGGCCGCCAGCAGGGTGCGGCGCTCGGGGTCGTGGAACAGGGTGTCGGTGGGGCTGTGGCCGGGGCGAAGGAGCACCTCGAGGCGGCGGTCGCGCAGCTCGATCACCTCGCCGTCGCGCAGCTCGCGGGTCACGTCGACCGGGGCGCCCCAGCCCCAAAAAGACCGCGACACCGCCTGCAGGGCTATGACAACTTCTTCGGGCATGCCGTGCCGCAGCATCGTCGCCCCCGCGTACTGGTCGTCGGCCTCCAACTGCTCCCGGAAGCGCGAGACGAACGGCACGGCCGCGTCGATGGCGGCCACCTCGGCGCCCGAGCGCGAGGCCACCAGGCCCACTAGCCCGAGGTGGTCGATGTGCTGGTGGGTGAGGATCACCAACTCGATGTCCTCGAGGCCGTGGCCGAGCTCCTCCACGCCGCGCTGGAGCACGTCGAACGACGAGGCCGAGTTCGGGCCGGCGTCCACGAGCGTCAGCGGGCTGTCTTCGATCAGGTAGACGTTCACCCGCCCCACGGCAAAGGGGGTCGGGACGGCGATGCGGTGGATCCCCTGCTCGGCGGCGGGGGCGTAGGGGTCGCCGGTGGGGGCGTCGTCTGGCGCCATCGCGCTCAAGACGCTGACGCGTACGGATGCCGCAGGCCCGTGGGCCTGACGACCCGAGTCCCGGTCACCCAGGTGCCGGCGTCGCGCGACAGCCGGTCGCCGCGGCGAGCGCCTGGCACACCATCTCCATGTGCTCGGGCCCGAGGCGGGTGATCAGCTCGGTGCAGCGCGAGGTCAGGATCGGCACGACGTTGTCCAGCGTCAGCGCGCAGGCCTCGGGCATGCCGTCGCCTGTGTCCAGCGGCACCTCGGACGGGATCCCCCTCACGGTCCGAGTGGCCGGCGCTCCCAGCACCTCGTGCAGGACGGGGATCGCTTCGTCGCGGGTGAGGATGAGATGGGGCCGGCGACCCGACGAGGGGCCCTCGTGCCACCAGACCTCGCCCCGACTCACCATGGCTCGTGACCGGCCGCTCGCTCCTCGGCGTCCAGGCGCCGGAGGGTCCTCCGGTGGCCGCCCTCGGCGGCGGCTCCGAGGTCTCCCCATTCGTCGTGCTCGCCCTGCGGGATGCGACGGTAGCCCTCGGCTATCTCCTCCCCGATCGCGCGCTCACGGTCACTGCTGAGCGCCTCCCACAGCAACTCGCGGATCAGGGCGGAACGCGAGCGGTCGCGGTCGGCTGCCGCGCGATCCAGGGCGTCGACGAGATCCACGGACAGCTGGACCATCGTCTGGGTACGAGCCATAGGGCTAGGCTAGCGCTATTGCGGCTACAGGCTCTGTCAAGCGACGGGTTCGTAGGGATCGCGCAGCTCCGGGAACATCGGGAAGTGCTTTCGATTGCGGGTGAGCAGCTCGGCGCCCAGCCGCTCGACCGTGGCGGCGATCACGTAGTCGGCGAGCTCGATGCCCGGATGGCTTCGCATGTACTGGGAGGCGAGCGCTCCTGCGTGCTCGGCGAGCTCCTCATCCACGTCGATCCAGTCGATCGCGTCCGTGAGCTCC
>JACCZR010000066.1 GCA_013695855.1 Thermoleophilaceae bacterium | reverse complement strand
GCCGCCCGCAGCGAATCCGGCGTGACCTCGGCGTCCTTGTCGAAGCGCTCCTCGAGGTCGCTCAGGTTCACGGGCTGCGTCCTCGTGCGCCCGTACTGCTCGAAGGGCATCGACTTCTTCATGGTCGGCCCGCGCAGCTTGCGCATACGCATCTGGATCGGGTTCTGCCCGCCCTCGAAGCCCACGCGCCGCTTGCTGCCCGAGCGCGCGCCGGCGCCCTTGTGCCCGCGTCCGGAGGTCTTCCCCATGCCCGAGCCCTCCCCGCGGCCGACCCGCTTGCGCCGCTTGCGCGAGCCTGGGGCGGGGCTGAGGTTGTGTAGGCCCTTGTCCATCTACTCGCGCACCTCCACGAGGTGCCTCACAGCCGCGATGGCGCCGCGGATCGACGGGTCGTCGGGCTTGGTCGCGGTAGCTCCGATGCGGCCGAGGCCGAGCGAGCGCAGCGTCTCCCGCTGCTTCTTGTTCGAGCCGTTGGGCGAGCGCAGCTGGTGCAGGCTCAGGTCGGCCATCAGGCGACCGTCTCGGGCGCGCTCGCGTTGTCGTCCGCCTCGGCGCCCTCGGCACCCTCGGCGGGCGCGGCGTCATCGGCGGGTGCCTCGGCCTGCTCTTCGGTCCGGTCGGGCATGCCGAGCACCTGGCGCACGGTCAGCCCGCGCAGCTCGGCGATCTCGCGGGGGTTGCGCAGCGAGCGCAGACCTTCCATCGTGGCCTTGACCAGGTTGATCGGGTTCTGCGAGCCGAGCGACTTCGAGAGGACGTCACGGATGCCGGCCAGCTCGAGCACGGCGCGCACGCCGCCACCGGCGATGACACCGGTGCCTTCGCTGGCGGGCTTGAGCAGCACGCGGGCAGAGCCGTGGATGCCGAGCACCTCGTGGGTGATGGTGTTGCCGTGCATGGGCACGCGGAACATGTCCTTGCGCGCGCGCTCGACGCCCTTCTGGATCGCCACGGGGACCTCGTTGGCCTTGCCGTAGCCCACGCCGACCGAGCCCTTCTCGTCTCCCACCACCACGAGAGCGGTGAACGAGAAGCGCCGACCGCCCTTGACCACCTTGGCCACGCGGTTGATCTCCACCACACGCTCCTGAAGCTCCTGGCCGCCGGGCCCGCGCGGGCGATCACGGGTTCTGTCTCGAGTGGCCATGGTCAGGTCACGGTAGCGATCAGAAGATGAGGCCCGACTCGCGTGCGCCGTCCGCGAGGGCCTTGACCCGGCCGTGGTAGCGGTAGCCGCCGCGATCGAATACGCAGGTCTCCACGCCGGCCGCCTTTGCGCGCTCGCCCAGGAGCTCGCCGGCGCGGCGGGCCTGGTCCATCGGTGAGAGATCCCTGAGGTCGGACTCCGTCCAGTTCACCGCGGCCACGGTGTGACCGCTGTCATCGTCGATGAGCTGAGCGCCGATGCCTCGATTCGAGCGGAACACGGACAGCCGTGGACGCTGCGCGGCGCCGCGGACCTTGGCCCGCACTCGCCGGCGCCGGCGTACGCGTGCGGAGGCGCGGGTGGCTGTAGTCGCGTGGCTCATGCGCGCTTGCCCACCTTCCGGAGCACGTGCTCGCCGGCGTAGCGGATTCCCTTGCCCTTGTAGGGCTCGGGCGGGCGGGTCTTTCGGATGCGCGCCGCGGTCTCGCCCACCAGCTGCTTCGAGATGCCGCGCACGATGATCTGCGTGGGCTGCGGGACCTCGAACTCGATGCCCGCCGGAACCTCCACGATCACCGGGTGCGAGTAGCCCACCGCCAACTGCAGGTTCTGCCCCTGCATGGTGGCTCGGTAGCCGACACCCTGGATCTCCAGGCGCTTCTCGAAGCCCTGGGTCACGCCCTCGACCATGTTGGCGATGAGGCTGCGGGTGAGGCCGTGCAGGGCACGATGCTCGCCGCGATCGGTCGGGCGCGAGACCAGGAGCTCCCCGTCGTCCTCGCGCACCTCGATCGCGCGCGCCTTGGCCTCCCAGAGCTCGCCCTTGGGGCCCTTCACGCTCACGATCTCGGGCTGGATGCTCACGTCCACCCCGTCGGGCACGGCGATGGGCTGTCTGCCGATCCGGCTCATGGCGCGGCTACCAGACCCTCGCCACCAGCTCGCCGCCCACGCCCGCGCGGCGCGCGTCGTGGCCGGTCATCACTCCGCGAGAGGTCGAGACGATCGAGGTGCCCATGCCGCCGAGCACCTTCGGGACCTGGGTGGCGCCGACGTACCGGCGCCGACCCGGCCGCGACAGGCGGTCGATGCCCGAGATGACCGAGCGGCGGTCCTCGGTGTACTTCAGGCGCACGCGCAGCGTCTGGCCCACACGGGCGGGCTGGACTTCGTAGCTCTCGATGTAGCCCTGCTCGCGCAGGACTCGCGCCACCTCGGCCTTGAAGCTCGAGGCGGGCATCTCCACCACATCGTGCTCGGCGGTGATGCCGTTGCGAATGCGCGTCAGCAGGTCGGCGATCGGATCGGTCACGGCTACCAGCTCGACTTGGTCATGCCGGGGACGTAGCCCTCATGGGCCATCTCGCGCAGGCAGATCCGGCAGAGGCCGAACTTGCGCATGTAGGCGCGCGAGCGCCCGCAGCGCCGGCAGCGGCTGTTCTCGCGGGTCTTGAACTTCGCGGGGCGGCCGGCCTTCACCACCTGTGAGGTCTTGGCCATCTACTGGGTCTCCTCGGTTGCGTTTTCGCTCGAGCGTTCTTCGGCGTCGGGGTCGGCGCGCACGGGGGTCTCGTAGGCCTCGGGGTTCTCCTCCTTGAGCTCCTCGAGAGCGGCCTGCTCGGCCTCGGCCTTCACGCGGGCCTCTTCGTGCCGCCGCTCCTCCTCGGCCTCGTCGGGCTCCTCGGCGGCCGAGGCGCTCCCCGGTGCGCCCTCCGGCGCAAAGGGCATGCCGAACGCGGAGAGCAGGACGAAAGCCTCTTCGTCGGTGGCGGCCGTGGTGGTGATCGTGACGTCGAGGCCACGAGTCTGGTCGATCGAGTCGTAGTCGATCTCCGGAAAGATGATCTGCTCCCGGATGCCCATCGAGTAGTTCCCACGTCCGTCGAACGAGCGCGCGTTGAGTCCCCGGAAGTCGCGGATGCGGGGCACTGCGACAGTGACCAGGCGGTCGAGGAACTCGTACATGCGCGCGCGGCGCAGAGTCACGCTCACCCCGACGGGCATGCCTTCGCGCAGCTTGAACGCGGCGATCGACTTGCGCGCGCGGCGGATGCTGGGCTGCTGGCCGGCGATGGTGGCGAGCTGCTCGGTGGCGGCCTCGAGCATGTTGGAGTCCTGCTTTGCCTCCCCCACGCCCATGTTCAGCGTGATCTTGGTGAGCCGGGGCACCTCCATCGCGCTCGAGTAGCCGAAACGCTCCTTCAGCCGCCCGTGGATCTCGGACTCGTAGCGCTCCTTGAGGCGGGCGGGCGCGGTGGGGCGGCCGTTGGCCTGGGCGGTCGCCTCCATCAGACCAGGTCCTGACCCGAGCGCTTGGCCACGCGCACGCGGCGTCCACTCTCGTCGCGGCGAGTCCCCACGCGCGTGGGCTTGTTGTCGGAGGGATCGAGCAGCTGAACGTTGGACACGTGGATGGGCCCTGGGGACTCGATGATTCCGCCCTGGTCGGCCATCGTGCGTGGACGCTGGTGGCGCTTGACGATGTTCAGGCCCTCCACGTACACGCGTTCGCGCTCGCGGTCCACCCGCATCACCCGGCCCGTCTTGCCTCGGTCCTTGCCTGAGATGACCTTCACCTGATCGTCGCGGCGGACCTTCATCAGAGCACCTCCGGGGCCAGCGAGACGATTCGCATGAAGTTGCGCTCGCGCAGCTCGCGGGCAACGGGGCCGAAGATGCGCGTGCCACGCGGCTGGTTGGTCGCGTCGATGAGCACGGCGGCGTTCTCGTCGAAGGAGATGTAGGTGCCGTCGTCGCGCCCGAACTCCTTGCGCGTGCGCACCACCACCGCCTTCACCACCTCGCCCTTCCTGACCGCCCCGTGCGGGATGGCCTGCTTGACGGTTGCAGTGATCACGTCACCCACGCCTGCGTAGCGCCGGCGCGAGCCGCCGTCCACGCGGATGCAGAGGATCTCCCGGGCGCCGGTGTTGTCGGCCACCCTCAACCTGCTCTCTTGCTGGATCACGGCCTACCGGGCCCTCTCCAGGATCTCGAGCAGGCGCCAGCGCTTCGTGGCGCTGAGCGGACGGCTCTCCACCACGCGCACCGTGTCGCCCGCGTTGGCGTCGTTGGCTTCGTCGTGGACGTGCAACGTCGACGAGCTGCGCACGACCTTCCCGTAGGTGCGGTGCGCGCGCTGGACTTCGATCCGAACGGTGATCGTCTTGTCCGCACGGTCGGAGACCACGACCCCTTGGCGCATCCGCGGGCCCCCGGTGGTCGCGGTGTCGGGCGCGGGTGTGGTGTCCTCGCGAGGACCGCCCGCCCGGCGCTTGTCGCGCAAGCTCGCCCGCCAGCGCCGGCGCTCGGCGGCCTTCTTCTTGCGAGCCTCGACGCGCTCGGCCGCCCGCTCGGTGGCGGAG
>JACCZR010000065.1 GCA_013695855.1 Thermoleophilaceae bacterium | reverse complement strand
TCGCTGGTGTTCACCGCGACCACGTGCCCGCCGCGCGGCGGGCTGACGCTCGCACGAGACCTCGCTACGGTGGAGGCATGGCCTCGCAAACGCGCCAAGCGCGCGGGGCGGAACGCAAGCTGTCGGTCCAGACGCTGGCCATCGCCAGCATCTCGTCCGTCGTCGCTGCGGTCGTCGTCTCGCAATTCTGGAAGGGCGGTACGGCCCCGGCCGCCGCCGTCACCCCTGTGATCATCTCGATCCTCTCCGAGCTGCTGCACAAGCCCACTCAGGCCATCTCCGCTCGTGTGACCTCCGAGCGCAAGGCGGTCCTGCCCGAGGACGCGGGCGCGGGCGAGCCAGCTGAGCGGACCGAGGTGGCCGCCGCCGCGCCCGCGGGCGACCTCGAGGGGTCCAAGCTCACCTCACAGGAGCGCCCGCCGCCACTGCGTGAGCCCGGCGAGGAGCCGCCGGTCCCCAGCGACAAGCGTGAGAGGCGAGAGCCTGCGATCACCTACCACCGCGCCGGCACCAACGGCCGGCCGGAAGGCGGGGGCGGGCGCAAGTTCCCTGTGCGCATCGTGGCGGCCACCGCGGCGCTGGCGATACTCATCGGGGCAGCGGTCCTCACCATCCCCGAGCTGATTGCCGGAGACTCGCTGGGCAAGACCAGCGGCGGGACGACCTTGTTCGGCGGCAGCAAGAAGGGCCCGGACGACACCCAGGACGGCGGAGGTCAGGACGGCTCCCAGCGCCAGGACGGCTCCGCCCCGCCCGACGAAGCGCAACCCAAGAGCGACGAGCAGGACAACACCACCCAGCCACAGGACGAGAAGACCCCGCCATCTGACCAGTCCAAGCCGCAGACCACGCCAGCGCCTCAGAGCCAACCGAAGCCAACGCCTCAGCGCCAGCCACCGCCGCTGCCCGCCCTGCCTTGAGAAACAGGTATCGCGCCGCGTGGCCCGGGTACCCACCTCGCGCGGCGGATTCGCCGAGCGGACCCCTCCGGCTGCCGCAGGGGGACGGTCGCCGGAGACGCCGCTTTCTCGTTTCGCGGCTCGCCTCCCGGGTACCGCGGATGCGATGACAGTGGCGAGACAGAGCACCGGCGCCTACTGCCCCCACTGTCAACTGCTGGTCCGCAGCGACGTCGAGGGCAGCTGGCCGAGCCCCCCCGAGCGCTGCCCTCACTGCCGGCTGATGATCGGCGCGGGCCGCTCACGTCAACAGCCCGCTGGGGAGCCGGGCTCGCGCGGCACCGCCGCAGGGGTCTTCGCCCATGACGCCATGCGCTCCGAGGATCAGCCCTCGGCGAGCTCCGCGGAGGTGCTGGAGGCCATCCGGACCGCGGCAGCAGACCTGGGCATCCGCCCCGAGCGACTGCTCATGGTCGACTACCGGCAGCACTCGATGAGCCAGGCGAGCCTGCCTCCCCTGAGCGCCATCTTCGCCGCCTACGGAAGCTGGAAGCGCGCCCGCCGGGAGGCGGCCGCAAGCCAGCCCCTGCGGTAGTCCCGGACGTCCACCGTGCGGTGCCCTCAGCGGTCGGCCGCGATGCCAGGACCCTCGCCGGGGTCGTCGCTCCCCTCGCGCGGGTCGCTGGTCACCTCGGTGGGATCCACCTCGTCGGGCTCGCCGCCCACGAAGGTCGAGGACTCCGACTCAGTCTCATCGGTGAAGGCGGTCTGCGCGGGGTCGGGCTGGGGGTCGCCGTGCGAAGCGCCCTCGATCAGATCCGCCTCGGCCTGCTCGAAGCCCTCAGCCTCGCCACCTCCCCCCTGCTCGACCGCCTCGAAGGCCGGGTCGTCGGACTCCGGGGGCACGTCTCCGCCGATGCGGGAAGCCTCGTTCGCCGCGGCCTCGGCCTCGTCACGGGCGTTGGGCTCGTCGCCGTGCTCGGCCAACTCGTCGAAGCTCTGTTCGGGCTCTCGTTCCATGCCGACTGGCCTACCCCGCCGCTCGGGCGCCTAAGCCTGGATCCGGCGGATCAGTGAATGGGCGCGCCGTGGGTGGTCAGGTCCCCGGCCCTTCAGAGCGGACGGGCACGGAGAGAAGTTATCCGCGCGAGCAGGGGGCCTGGCCGGGCAGGCGTCGAATCGGGCGGGTGCGGGTAGGCACCTGGCGTGGGTGTCTTGGACCCACCCCGGAGCAGCTCGAGGCGTCCCTCAAACGCTCGGTCAGTGGGAGCGGGCGAGCGGTAATTGGTGCAGGCTCAAGACCTCGACCGTCCCACGCTCCGTCGTCTGGCCGAGACACGGCCGGCCGACGGCGGCCTGGTGGTGAGCGCCTTCCTCAGCCTCGACCCCTCGGAGTTCGCCACACCGCCCGCGCGGGCCACTGCTGTGCGCTCGCTGCTCGACGAGGCGCGCCGCCGCGCCGGGGAGCGCGACGGCCTGTCCCACGCCGAGCGCGAGGCGCTCAAAGCCGACCTCGCCCGCGTGCAGCGGGTGCTCGAGGGGGATCTGCCCACCGATGGCGCGAACGCCGTCGCGGTGTTCGCCTCGTCGGGCGCCGGCCTGTTCGAGGTACTGCGCCTGCCGCGCTCTGTGGGCTCGGACGTGGTCATCGACCACTCGCCGTTCGTGGAGCCGCTGGCCGACCTGCACGGCTCGGAGCGACGGTGGGCCGTGCTGCTGTCCAACCGCCGCACGGCACGGCTGTTCACCGGAGGCCCGGCGCGCCTCGAGGAGGTCGAGCATGTGCGCGACGAGGTTCGCGGCCAGCACGCGCAGGGGGGCACCGAGCAGACCCGGCGCCAGCGCAGCATCGACCACGAGGTCGACCAGCACCTGAGAAATGCCGCCGAGGCCCTGCGCCGTCGGCACCGCCGGCGGTCCTTTGACCGGCTGCTGGTGGGCGCCCCGCCCGAGCTGGTCGGCCGCCTCGAGGACGCCCTCGACGCCCCGCTGCGCGAGCGGCTGGCCGGACGGGTCGAGGTGGACGTCGAGCACACCACAGCCAACGCCCTGCTCGAGGCCGCGGGTCCCCTGTTGGAGGCTGACGAGGAGCGCCGCGAGCGCGAGGCGCTCGACCGACTGCAGGCCGGCGTGGGCGGAGGCGGCCGGGGCGTGGCCGGCCTGGCCGACACGCTGGAGGCGCTCAGCGAGCAGCGCGTGGAGATACTCGTGATGAATGACGGCTTCGGCGCAGAAGGCGCCCGCTGTCCCTCGTGCGGGTGGCTCGGGGTCGAGGCGAGGGCCTGTCCCGCGGACGGCACGCCGCTCGAGCACCGCAAAGACGTGGTCGAGGATGCGATCGAGCGCGCGCTCGCGCAGTCAGCCGAGATACTGGTGGCACAGCGCTTCGAGGACCTGAGCCCGCTGGGTGGAGTCGGCGCCGTGCTGAGGTTCTAGGTGCCCCATCAAAGCCGAGGAGGCAGGCATGGAAAGAGGACGCGACCTACCGCCGGATCCCGAGGAGCGCGACGCCGATCCCCACCGCTCACTGAACAATCCCGTGGGCGAGCCCGACCCGACCGAGTGGCCGGACCCCTATGAGCAGCGCGAGGACCCCCGTGACCCGCCCGACCCCGACGGCCAGCCCTTCGGCGAGGAGCCCCACGCCCCTACCGGCAGCCACTCGACGAGCGAGCCGCATCCCCAGCAGGATCCCGAGGCCCAGCCCTTCCAGCCGCCGGAGCGCGACCGCCTCGACGACTGATCCGCGCCCGGGCGATGGCCGACCGGCCTGATCAGATCGAGGGGGGCTGGGGCCCGGGCGCGGGCCCCGGCGGCTGGGGATCGGGCCCCGGC
>JACCZR010000021.1 GCA_013695855.1 Thermoleophilaceae bacterium | reverse complement strand
GCGCTGTAGCGCCGGCGGGCCGCGGGGGTGAACAGCGCGCGCATGGCTTCGACGTTGCCGCGGCGCCAGGCATCGGCGAAGGCGCGCCCTGTCTGCTCGGTCGACGAGTCGCCGAGGCCTCCGGCGAAGAGACCCGCGACGAGCGAGACCAGCGCCAGGCCCGCGAACGGGACGCCTCGCTGGGTCAGACGGCGGTAGCGCTCGCCGGCTCGGTCGGTCGGAAGAAGAGGACTCAAGGGCGGGCGCTCATCCTTCAGGGTAACCCGGTCGTCCCGCTAGTTTCCGCACACCGTGACCACAGTCGACTGGATCATCCTGGGCTTCGCGCTCCTCATGGCCGTATGGGGATACGCGCAGGGGCTGATCGTGGGCGGAATGTCGCTGGTGGGGTTCGTCGCTGGTGGGTTCTTGGGCTCGCGTTTGAGCCCGATGCTGCTCTCCGAGGGTTCGCGCTCGCCCTACGGGCCGTTGTTCGCGCTGATGGGAGCGCTGCTTGTGGGCGGGGTCCTGGCAGCCGGCCTGGAGCTGCTCGGCTTTCGCCTGCGCGGCCGGCTCGGCGGCAAGCTCGGTGCGCTCGACGGTCTCGGCGGCGCGCTGCTGGTGGCCGCCATCGGACTCGGCCTGGTCTGGCTGGCGGGCGCGGTGGCGCTGAACACGCCGGGAGCGCGCCAGCTGCGCGAGCCGATCCAGCGCTCCTCGATCCTCCAGCGCCTCAACGCCGCGCTGCCGCCGAGCGGGCCGCTGCTCAAGACGCTCGCGCGCTTCGACCCATTCCCCGGCCTCCGCGGGCCTCAGCCCGAGGTTCGCCCTCCGGATCCGGCGATTGCGCGCGATCCACAGGTGCGGGCCGCCCGGCGCAGTGTGGTGCGGGTGCTGGGCACGGCGTGTGGGCTTGGGGTGCAGGGCAGCGGCTGGGTGGCGGGCGGCGGGCTGGTGGTGACAAACGCCCACGTGGTTGCCGGCCAGGAGGACACCACCGTCCAGCTCGAAGGCAAGGGGGAGCGCCTGGACGCCCAGGCGGTGCACTACGACGCGAAGAACGACTTGGCGATCCTGCGCGTGCCCGCGACGGAGGGCGTCCCGGCGCTGCGTCTGGACGCCGCGGCGCGCCCCGGCGCCGCTGCGGCCATCCTCGGCTTTCCGGGCAACGGCGACTACACCGTGGCTGCCGGTCGTCTGGCGGAGACCCGCAGCTTTCGCACACAGGACGCCTACGGCCGCGGGCCGATCAGCCGCCGCGTCACCCTCGTGCGCGGGTCCGTGCTTCCGGGGGACTCGGGCGGTCCGGTGGTCGACGCCGAGGGTGAGGTGGTCACGACGACCTTCGCGGTCTCGGTCGGCTCCGGCGGCAAGAGTGGCTACGGCGTGCCGGACTCGATCACGGCCCCGGCGCTCGAGCGAGTGCGGGGTCCCGTGGGCACGGGCCCCTGCGCCGAGTGAGCTACGCAGGAGCGCAGCTAGATCGCCCGGGACGAGCGCAGTCCGATTGCTGCGCAACTCGGGTTCCCCGGCTGGGTTAGTGCCGCCGTGCGCCGCGCTCTCTGGCTCGCCCTCCTCCTGGCCCTCCTGGCGCTCGCCCTCGCCACCGCCGGGGTCGGCGCGGCGCCTTCGGCCTCCAAAGCCGCGGCCAAGGACCCCAATCCCTGCTTTGCGCCGGTCGCCGCGAACCTGCGCTGCCCGGACCTGGTGATGCGACGCCCCTACGGTCTGCGCGTCGACCGCCAGACGCGCCGCGGGCGCAGCCTCCTGCGCGCCGGCAACTCGATCGACAGCCTCGGCGCGGGCCCCGCCGAGCTGCGCGGCCGGCGCTCCGGCGGCCGCTTCATGAACGCCGTGCAGAGCATCTACACGCGCGCAGGGAGGCGGCTCACCTTCCGCACCGGCGCCCGGCTGCAGTTCAAGTTCGCCCACGCTAACCGCAGCTACTGGAAGTTCTACCGGGCGGCCTCGTTCTCCCTGTGGCGGCTGAACGCGGCCGGCGAGCGCACCCGCCGGGTCCGGACCGGCCCGAAGGTTGCCTACTGCCTGCGCGACCTCTCGCACACCAGGCCGCGGCTGGCGCGCTCGCCCCGCCGCCGCCGCTACCCGGCCTGCAACACCAACCCGGGCCAGCGGCGAGTGGTGCTCGGCACCTCCGTGGGCTGGTCGGACGTCTACCCGCCGAGCTATCCCGAGCAGTGGATCGACGTGACCGGCCTGCGGGGCTGCTTTGCCTACCAGCACACGGCCGACCCGCGCAACTGGCTCCACGAGTCCAACGAGGCCAACAACCGCTCGACCGTGATCGTGCGTCTGCCGTACCGAAAGCGCGGCGCCCGGCGCTGTCCGGGGCAGGGCAGCGGCTCGCCCCCGCCCCCGCCGGCGGACGACAGCTACTAGCCGGCGCCGGCTCGGCCGCGCTGGCCATCGGCCGATCGCTGCCGGCTTCAGGCAGGGCTTTGCTGCGGGAGCGTGGTCAGGCCGAGCGCCGCCGCGGCGTTCCACAGGCGCCGGTCGAAGGTCGCGCACACGGTGTCATGACCTCCCAGGGCCGCCCCTGCCAGCTGCAGCGAGTCGAGTGACCTCAGCCCGTGTTCGATGGCGAGCTCCAGGGCTGCCTCGACGAGCGGCTGGTCCACTTCGACCACGGTGAAGGACCGCCATTCGGCAAGGAAACACCCAAGCTCGGAGCTGTCGGGGCCGCAGCCGACTGCGAGGGCTCGGCCCGTTTCGAGGAACGCGGTCCGGCAGACGAGCCAGAGGTCGCTGTTGGCCATCGCCTCCCGCACCGCCTCGCTTTTGGACTCGAGCTTGTAGCGCTTGACGAGCGCACTCGAGTCGAGATACAGCCTCAGCGATCCTCCTCCCGCTCGGCGAGGATGAGCGCGGACGCCGAGTCGTCGCGGGGACCGGTGAGGGGCGGCGGCTCCCGCTTGGGGGCGGACGCCGGAGTCACCCGTCCGGCGGCGATCAGCCGATCCAGCTGCTCGCCCGGATACGGCTCCTCGGGCGGGACGAGGTCGGCCACAGGCGCTCCCCGCAGCGTCACCCGCACCCGCTCTCCCGAGCGAACGCGACGCAGGTAGCCGCTGAGCTCGTTCTTGAGCTGCCTGACGCCGACCTCGAGCATGAGGCCACATTATCACCTGTGTAGCTACCGATCGCCGCCTCACCGGCCGTCCGGCTCGCGGGCGTGGGGCGTGGGGGGCGGCGACCCGTGGATCGCGCACCGGCCACGTCCCGAGCGCCGAGGCTGCCGACGCGGAGATTGCGACGCGGCTCGGCTCGGGGCGAGCGCGGGACTGGCTTGGCGGCTCAGGGATTCAGGCCAGCGGGTTAACCCACCGGACCTCCGCAAAGCGCGCGAAGTCAGAGTCGGCCGAGCAGAGCGTCACGCCGTGCTCGATCGCGAGCGCTGCAAGCTGGGTGTCCGGCACGAGGTTGCCGCTGACGTGGTGCCGGGTGATCAGGCCACCGAGGATCTCCGCGTGCCGTCGACCGGGCTCGGGAACCCACGCGATACCAGAGTCGAGCCAGTCGCTCACCCGTTCCCACGCCACGGCCGGGGGAAGGGGCCGCGCGAAGATCCGGGGGTTGGTCGTGATCCTCAGAAAGGCACCGATGCTCTGCCATGGAAAGCCGACCCGCCGTGCACCTCTCAAGACCTCCTGCAGCCAGTCGCGGGCCGAGGAGTGCGACGGACTCTCTTCGTGCACGGCGAAGACGAGCAGGTTCGCATCGAGCAGCATCAGCGGGCGGCGGGCGTCTCCGCCGCTTCGATCGCCTCCCACACGTTCGTGACGTCGACGAAGCCTTCACCCATGCTGTGGGTCCGCTGAACAAAGGTGCTCGCCTGGGGCTGCGCGGCCAAACCTGCGCGGACCAGCTGGTTGACCGCCTGGCTCACGCCGATCGTGTGCTCGCTCCGTAAGCGTTCGACGGCTGCTGCCACATCGTCTGCGAGGGTCACCGTCGTACGCATGCTTGGAGGCTAGCATCTTGATGCTGACCTGAGAACGACACGTCATCGGTGGCCAAGGGCTTCTACAAGCGTTGGAGTCACGAAGGTCGACTGCCGAGTCTTCTCCTTCCGGCGGTCGGACTGGCGTCGGTCCACCGACGAGGAGGATCTCGTGGCCGGCGGACCCGACGCCAGCGAATGGGCCACGGCCTCGCGCTGTGGGACCTCCAGAATCTGCGGCAGCAGGGCACGCGGGTGTGATCGCGCCACGGGCGCGTCCGGGGCTCACCGAGACGGCGCTGGACTGACCGCCTACCCTCCACAGCAGTGGCCAAGACCCTCGTCATAGCCGAGAAGCCCTCCGTGGCGCGCGACATCTCCAATGCGCTGCCCGGCTCCTATCAGCAAGCCAAGGACAAGTCGCACCTGGTCGGCGACGAGTACGTGATCACCTGGGCGGTGGGCCACCTGGTCGGCCTGGCCGAGCCCGACGCCTACGACGAGAGGCTCAAGAAGTGGCGCTTCGCCGACCTGCCGATCCTGCCCGAGCACTTCAAGCTCGTGCCCAACGACGACAAGGCCAAGAAGCAGCTGAACGCCATTCACCGGCTGATCAAGTCCGACGAGATCGAGGCGGTGGTCAACGCCTGCGACGCCGGGCGCGAGGGCGAGCTGATCTTCGCCTACGTGTTCGAGACCTCGGGGTCGGACAAGCCGGTCCGGCGCCTGTGGCTGTCGTCGATGACGCGCAAGGCGATCGAGGACGCGTTCGGACAGCTGCGGCCGGGCGAGGAGATGGAGCCACTGGAGAACGCCGCGCGCTCGCGCTCGGAGGCCGACTGGGTGGTGGGCATGAACGCCACGCGCGCCGCTTCGATCCGCCTGCGCGCCGCCTTCGACGGCGCCGTGTCACTGGGCCGCGTGCAGACGCCGACCCTGGCCCTGGTTGCTCGTCGCGAGGAGGAGATCCGCGCCTTTGTGCCCGAGCCCTACTGGCTGGTGGAGGCGCAGTTCGCCGCCACGGGTGAGCGGCTGTACGCGGGGCGTTACCTGGGCGGCCGTAGGCTGAAGGCAGAGGACGAGGCGAAGGCCGTGGTCGAGGCTTGCACCGGCAAGCCGGGCGAGATCACCAAGCTCGAGAAGAAGGAGGAGCGCGAGCGCCCGCAGCTCCTCTACGACCTGACATCGCTGCAGCGCCACGCCAACACGCTCTATGGCTTCTCGGCGCGCCGCACTTTGGGCGCGGCGCAAAAGCTCTACGAGGAGCACAAGGCGCTGACCTATCCGCGGACCAACTCGCGCTACCTGACCGGCGACCTGGTGGCCGACATCCGGCCGACGGCCGAGCTGGTGGGCCACAACCCCGGCTACCGCAAGGGCGCCGAGTACGTCACGGCGCTGAAAGAGCTGCCGCTGGGGCGCGTGGTCAACGACAAGAAGGTCGCCGACCACCACGCGATCATCCCCACCAAGTCCGAGCACGACCTCGGGCGGATGGGCGCCGACGAGCTCAAGATCTACGACCTTGCCGCCAAGCGCTTCCTGGCCGTGTTCCACCCCGAGGCCGTCTTCGAGCGCACGCGCGTGGAGACCACGGTCAACGAGCACGTCTTTCGCACCAGCGGCCGCCGGCTGGTGGTGGCCGGCTGGAAGTCGGTCTACGGGGACGAGGTCACGCCCGAGGCGCAGGACGACGACTCGGGCGGCGACCAGTCGCTGCCCAAGCTCGATCAGGGTGAGGCGGTGGAGACCCGCTCGGTCGAGTCGCTGCGCAAGGAGACCCAGCCGCCGCGGCGCTTCACCGAGGCCTCGCTGCTGGCCGCGATGGAGGGCGCCGGCAAGGACATCGAGGACGATGAGCTGCGCGAGGCGATGAAGGAGTCGGGCATCGGCACGCCGGCCACGCGCGCCGCGACGATCGAGCTGCTCTTGTACCGCGAGTACATCGAGCGCGAGGGCCGCGCGCTGCACGCGACCGAGAAGGGGATCCAGGTGATTCGCCTGCTCGGCGAGCACCCGCTGACCTCGGCCAAGCTGACCGGCGACTGGGAGCGGCGCCTCGGTCTGATCGAGCGCGGCGAGGGCTCACGGCCGGCGTTCATGAGCGACATCGCCAAGTTCGCCACCGACACGGTGGCCGAGCTGGACAAGCTCAAGGGCGTGCGCATCGAGCGCGCGAAGCTGGGGCCCTGCGCGGTCTGCGGTCGCGAGGTGGCCGAGAACCGCAAGGGCTACTCGTGCTGGTCGCGGGAGGACCCGGGCTGTGGGTTCGTGATCTGGAAGAAGAAGGCCGGCAAGTCGCTGCCGGTGTCGACGGCCAAGGAGCTGATCGAGTCCTTGCGGGTGTCGCGGGAGGGCGGTGAGGATCCGGGTGTCGGGCGGACCGCCAAGCCCGTGACGGGCTTCAAGGGCCGCTCGTGGCGCTCCTTCCGGGCCAAGCTCAAGATGGAGCAGAACGAAGAGGGCAAGTGGCGCGTGGAGTTCGACGAGGAGTGGGCCACCTCGCCGAGGGCGCAGCCGGCGGAGGAGGACGGCGGGTCGGACGGCGCTGCGCCCGCCGATGGCGCCGCCGAGGCCTCCGAGGAGGGCACCTCCGCTCAGGCGAACGGCGGCAACGAGGGAGAGTCCGCCTCGGGCAACGGGTCCAAGCGGCGCTCCAAAGCGCGCTCAGCCAGCTAGCCGGGACCTTTCACCCGGGTAAGGCGGGCCCAGGCGCCCCAGGGCGCTTTGACCGCGCTATGCGCGGCAAAGGCGCCCTGGCTTACCTGTGCTCGGGGTTCGCTTGCTCGCGCGAGCAGCCGGCGTCCCACTCCGAGCGGCGGTTGCCGTGGGCCGGGATGCCGCCGGCGTCCTTGAGCATCCGCGCGAGGTGGAGCAGGTTCCAGGTCATGAAGTGGGTGTTGCGGTTGGTGA
>JACCZR010000014.1 GCA_013695855.1 Thermoleophilaceae bacterium | reverse complement strand
GGCCGATCATGTGGTCGAAGTCGTCGTGCAGGTCGGGCGTGCCGAAGTGGTCCTCGAACTTGGCAGAGAGCACCCAGCCCGCCAGCAGGCCCGTGAGCACCGCCGTGGTGGCGATGCCCGAGAGGATCACGAAGCCCGCCAGGAAGCGGCCCTCGAGCTCGGCGGGCGAGATGTCGCCGTAGCCAACCGTGGAGGCCGTGACGATCGCCCACCAAATCCCGTCGAACCAGTCGTTGCCGGCCTCGAGCAGCGAGTAGAGACCCCCGGCGATCACGATCACGCTCGCTATGTAGCCGGCGATGAACCGCACGGGCTTGTTGGCGATCGTCTTCCGAATGCGCTCCAGGCGCATGCGGTTGTCCAGGCTCAGTAGGGGGGCTTTGTGAGTGCTGGCTTCCAAGTCTGCTCCTCTCCCATCTTCTCGCGACGGCACCAGAGTACGACGAAACGCGGTCGGTGTCACCAAGATCACGTGCGCCGGGGGGGAAGCTTCTCGGTGGGCGCCTGCGCCGGGGCGGCCTCGGTGCTCGAGCGGTGGGGTGGCACGACCGCGGTTTCATCCTCGGCAGGCTGCCGCGCGCGCTCCCGCGCACCCGCCGCCACCAGGATGGCCGCGCAGGCCAGGGCCAGGAGGTTCTGGCCCAGGGGGCGGTCGAACAGGCGCGCGGCGATCAGAAGCGCTGCCCAGCCCCCGGCGGCGGCGATCAGGGTCCCGTCGGCGGCGGGGAGGTGGAAGCTCTTGCCCACCGCCCGCTGGCGCAGCCCGAAGAGAACGCTCAGCCCGGTGAGCACGATCGCGGCCTCGACCCACGAGAAGGGGCCGAAGGTGCTCACCACGAGCAGCACCGAGCCGACGGCCGCCGCGCGGCCTTCGAAGCTCAGCCGGCGCCAGGCCCCGGCGAGCGCTTCAGCCATCCTCGAGCGGCCGGCGGCCGTCGAAGCCGGTCTCGAGGTCATGCCAGAAGCCGATCTCGATCTCACCCTCCTCCCAGCACAGGTAGATCTCCTCGTCGCCGCTGAGCGACGGGAAGTCCACCAGCCCCCGGTCGAGGTCGCGCAGCACGATCTCGCGCTCACGCAGGTCCACGAGCGCGGAGCGCAGCTCGAGGAAGGCCTCGGAGACCACCTTGCCGGGCTCGCCTCCTCCATTGGTCGGCGTGGCCTCCGACAGCGCCTCGCGAGCCTCCTTGTCGCCCAGGCTCGACTTTGCGGTGCGCAGGCGGCCGAGGCACTCCTCGACCCAGGCGATCGAGTCGTTGGCCTCCTCGAGGGAGTAGTGGCGCGAATGGCGCACTACTGGACCACTACGCGGCCGTGGGCGCGGCGGCGCGAAGGCGCTCGCCCAACAGCCGGGCATCGGCCTCGGAGACCATGCGCAGCTGCCCCTGGAAGGCCAGCTTCCAGTGCTCGGCCGGCCACTTGCGCACGTGCTCGAGCTCGTGAGCGAGGTCCTCGGCCGCCACGAAGCTCTCCTCCTCGAGCGCCACGACGGGCTCGGTCTCGAAGCGCCACGGGTAGTCGTCACGCTTGCCGGGCTTGCCGGGCCACACCGGCTCGCGATCCTCGAACATCTCCGAGGTCACGCGGAGGATCGCCCCGAAGGCCTGCACAACGGTCACGTAGAGGACGATCTCGTCGCCGGGCTCGATCTGCTCGGCGAGGAGGCGGCGGCGCTCCTTGGCGCCTATGAGCCGAAAGCCGTATTCGCGCGTGGTGCGGAAATTGTCCAGCGAGCCGGTGAGCACCCAGGTCTGAGGCATTCGACGAGATTACCGTCGGCTCAGGGCCGGGTCCTACTCGCGGGTCGACCCGACGCGGTCGACCTCGGACCGAACTATTTGGTCAAGACGCAGTCACATCTCAAACGGTCGACCTCGCGGGGCGCTACCCCCGCGGTGAGTGTCCCCCGCCCGACGCGTAGGCGGGGTCGTCCTCGTGCTCGGAGAAGAAGCGCACCATGGGCTCCACGTAGTCGCGCAGCTTGGGGCAGTGGACGTCCTTCGCGCCAAGCACCTCGTCGGCGCGGCGGGTGTCGAAGCGCACGGGGTGATTGAGGTAGCGGATCGACTCGGCAGGGGCCCCCGCGAAGAACTTCCGCACCGCGCCGATGTGCAGGGAGGCCGCCACCAGCTTGGGCGGCAGCCGGTACGCGGTCTTCCTGCCGGCGTAGGCCTCGGCCAGGGTGTCGAACACCTCGCTCGCCGTCACCGGGTCGGGGTCGACCAGGTGGATGGTGTCGCCGGCGCCGGCTCCGACACGCAGGGCATCGATCACGAAGTCGACGGGCACGACGTTGAACGTGGCCTCGGCGCGGCCGAAGCGAGGTATCGGCTGCCCCATACGCTGCGAGCGCGAGATCACGCGGAGCATGTAGTAGGGCCCATCGAACTTGACGGTCTCGCCGGTCTGCGAGTCACCCACCACGACGGCCGGGCGGTAGGTGGTGGTGGGGATGCGGTCCATCTGCTGGCGCACCCACACCTCGGCCTGGAACTTGGTCGACTCGTAGTGGTTCTTGAAGCGCTGGCCAAGCGACAGCTCGTGCTCGTAGACCACGCCCGTGCGCAGGCCGGCGACGTAGGCGGTGCTCACGTAGTGCAGGCGCTCGAGGCTCTCGCAGGCCAGGCAGAAGTCGAGCACGTTGCCCGTACCGTTCACGTTCACCGCCTGTGCTGCCTCGATCGGCACCGCCAGGTCGTAGATGGCGGCCAGGTGGTAGACCTGTGTGACCTCGGCCGTCAGACGCTCGTGGTCGGCGTCGCTGAGGTTCAGGCGGCGCTCTGTGATGTCCCCCTCGACCACCTCGACACGGTCGGGTGCCTGCTCGCGGGCTGTGGAGGCCAGGCGCGACTCTACGAGCGCGACGATCCGCAGTTCGGGATCGTCGTCGAGCAGGGCGCGGACCAGCCGCGAGGCTATGAAGCCGGGGTATCCGGTGAGGAGCGTGCTCATGGGAGCGGCATCCTATTCCCGCGACAGGGTCGGCTGGGGTTGGCGGCCATGAACTGCTCTCCATGGCCGGCGAGCACCCCCAATCGCGGCATGCCGCTCGCCCGGGCCGGATCTCGAGGCCCGCCTCATGGGAGTGGGAGACCATGCGGCGGTATCGTGTGGACTGTGAGGGGCGTCGAGGCGCTCGGCGGCAACGACTTGGAGGCCAGATATATGCCTGATGCTGCGGTCAGAGAGCGAGCGGCGCTCGGCGCGGAGCGCGCCGTGGCCGGCGCGACGATCGGCGCAGCGGGAATGGCGGTGCCCGATCAGGTCATCGAGAACGCGCAGATCGAGGAGCGGCTCGACGTGGACGGGGGGTGGATCGTCAAGCGCACCGGAATCAGCCGGCGCCACGTCCTCGCTCCCGGGGAGCGGCTGATCGACATCGCTGCGAAGGCCGGCGCCGCCGCCCTGGCCGAGGCTGCGCTCGACCCCGAGGACGTCGACCTTGTCCTCGTCGCGACGACGAGCAAGGACCACATCACTCCCGACGCGGCGCCGCTGGTGGCCGCCGAGATCGGTGCCCGACGCGCGGGAGCCTTCGACGTGGGCGCGGCTTGCACGGGCTTTGTCGCCGGCATCGCCGTCGCGCGCGGGCAGATCGAGACCGGCGCGGCGGAGCGCGTGCTCGTGATCGGGGCCGACGCGCTCTACCAGTACCTCGACCACGACGACAAGCGCACGGCCGGTCTCTTCGGCGACGGCGCCGGCGCGGTCGTGATGACGGCGACCGACCCACCGGGCCGGGTGAGCGATCCCGTGCTGCGCGCGGACGGCGCTCATGCGGACCTGATCTTCGCGGATCGTGAGGCCAAGATCGAGATGAAGGGGCGGGAGACCTTCGAGCACGCCGTGGCCCGCCTCAGCGAGGTCACCGAGCAAGCGCTTGCGGGGGCCGGCATCGAGGCCGATGACGTCGACCTCTTCGTCTACCACCAGGCGAACCGGCGCATCCTGCGCGCCGTCGGCGAGCGGCTCGGGCTTCCCACCGAGCGGGTGCTCGACTACATCTCGGAGTACGCCAACACGTCCGCGGGCACGATTCCGATCGCGCTTGCGGAGGCCCAGAGGGACGGCACGCTCGCTCCGGGTCAGCGGCTGCTCCTAGCCGCCTTCGGAGCCGGCTTCACCTGGGGCGCGGTCGTCGTCGACTGGGGCCTGGACGAGGGGAAATGAGCCGGCAGCACTGGAGGTCCGCAGCGTGGCGCCACAGCCGGCGGCGGCGAGTGACCAAGGTCGCGCCGCTCGGAGCTCGGCGGCCCTAGCTCGTTGAGGGGCCCGCGCGGGCTCTGGCGGACTCGCGGGTAAGCGGGTGTTTGCCCCACTTCGTCTGGACGCCGTAGTCGATCAGCGCGGGCATGTAGTCCTGTGGTGATCGTGGGCCCGTCCCGTTCGGGTGCAGTTCGCGCGCGCGGCGGTCGCCGAAGCGGGAGTGGACGTCGAAGTATGGCTCGAAGATGGCGGCGGGATGGTCGTCCGCCAGTGTCCCGGGGGGCGACAGCTCCGGGGGTGGGCGGTCCAGCGCGCCGCAGGCGTGCTCGATCAGCTCGACGACCGTCATTGCCTGCTCGCCGGCTACGGCGTGGAACGCGCCGGCGGCCTCGGGCTGGTAGAGGGCGGCTTCGATGATCTCGGCGACGTAGTCGACGGGCACGATGTCGATGTTCCCTTCAGGGTCGGCCGGGATCTCGGTGAACAGGCCACGGGCAAAGGCCTGGAGCGGCCAGTAGATGACGTTGAAAGTCGAGGTCCAGCCGCTGGGGTCCTCGCCGGCGACGATGCTCGGACGCACGGTCACGTGGGGCAGGCCGCTCTCGGCCAGCGCCTGCTCGCCCTCCCACTTGGTCTGCTCGTAGGTGTTGCGAAACCCCTCCCCGGGAGGCTCCTCGTCTTCCTCGAAGACACCCTCCAAGCGACCGCAGACATAGGCCGTCGAGACGTGCACGAACCGCTCCAGGCCGCTCATCTCCTGCGCGAGCTCGATCACGCGGCGCACGCCCTCGACGTTGATCTCGCGCGCTTCGGGCAGCGGCAGCGTGAACTCGACCGACGCGGCGCAGTGCACGACGCGGCTCGTCTCGGCGATGACCGCCTTCCGGTCGGCCGCATCGAGCCCCAGCTCGGGCGCGGTGAGCTCGGCGCGCACGGGGCGCAGGCGCGAGGCGCTGGCGGGAGGGTCGTCGTAGAGCTGTGCGAGCAGCGTCTTGACGCGCTCAGCCGCCTCATCGGCATCGCCGGCACGTACCGCGACGAAGATGTCCGGGCCCTCGCCGCGCTCGAGCAGCTGCGCGATGAGCTCCATTCCGAGAAGGCCGGTGCCACCGGTGAGAAAGACCGCATCGCTCATGACAGCGGGGCGCCCATCGCGTGGTAGCCGCCGTCGACATGGATGATCTCACCGGTCACGCCGCGTGCGAGGTCGGACAGCAGGTAGCAGACGGTTCCCGCGACCGAAGACGGGTCGCTCGCGTCCCAGCCGAGCGGAGCCCGCCCTTGCCACCCCTCGGCGAGCTGGTCGAATCCCGGGATCCCGCCGGCGGCGGCGGTCTCGATCGGCCCCGCCGAGACGAGGTTGGATCGCACGCCGCGCGGGCCGAGGTCACGGGCCAGATAACGCGCCACCGACTCGAGCGCGGCCTTGGCGACACCCATCCAGTCATAGACTGGCCACGCCACCGAGGCGTCGAAGTCGAGGCCCACCACGCTGCCGGCCTCGGCTTCCTCCATCAGCGGTGCGAGCGATACCGCGAGCTCCTTGAGCGAGTAGGCGCTGGTGGTAAAGGCCTGGACGGCGCTCTCGGGCGGGGTGTCGAGGAAGCCTCCGCCGATGGCGTCCGCGGGGGCGAAGGCGATCGCGTGGAGGACGCCGTCGAGAGCCCCCCAGCGCGAGCCCAGGTCGTCCGCCACGGCGGCGAAGTCCTCGGGCTTGTTGACGTCCAACTCGAGCACGTCAGGCGTGTCGGACAGGCTGTCCGCGGCCCGCTCGGTCATTCTGCGTGCTCGGCCGAAGCTCGTCAGCACGACCTCGGCCCCCTGCTGTTGGGCCTGCTCGGCAACCGCATAGGCGATCGACTGCTTGGTCATGAGCCCCGTGATCAGCAGACGCTTGCCCTCGAGGGTCATCATGGCGCCGACCCTTCGTCCGCGGCTTCGGGGTCGTCCTCACCTCGCACCACCGCCTCGATCTTGGCCCTGATCACAAGCTCGTCGTGCTGGTTGAGGATCCGCCATTCCCATGCCTCGAGGCCGCGGCCATCGTCCGGTCGCACGAGCTTGGCCTCGACGCGGATCGTGTCCCCGATCCGCACCGGCCGTTTGAAGACGACGTCTTCGAAACGGCGTAGCGCCACGACCCGTTCGGGGTCAAGCGCCACCAGCCCGAGGGCGTAGGAGAGCACCAGCATCCCGTGCGCAACGATGCCGCCGAACGGGCCTGCCTCGGCCCACACGGCGTCGGTGTGCTGGGGATGATGATCGCCAGTCAACCCCGAGAACGCGACGATGTCTGCTTCGGTGATCGTGCGCCCGCGGCTGACGGCGGCGAGGCTCATGCAGCCTCCAGGCAGAGCACGGCGTTGTGCCCACCGAAGCCGAAGGAGTTCGAGATCGCGCACAGCGGCCTTCCACTGCTCTCGAGCGTCCTGGCCTCGCCGGGCACGTAGTCCAGGTCGCAGTCCTCGTCGCGCTCCTCCCAGCCGACCGTTGGCGGGGCGATCCCCTTCCGCAGCGCGAGCACCGTGGCGGCCGCCTCGACCGCACCGGCGGCGCCGAGCGTGTGCCCAATCGCCGACTTCAGCGAGGAAACGGGAATCTGGTTTGCCCGCTCGCCGAGCGCGGTCTTGAGCGCCTTCGTCTCCGAGGCGTCGTTGAGCTGGGTCGAGGTGCCGTGGGCGTTCACCCAGTCCACGCCGTCGGGTTCGATCCCCGCGTCGGCGAGCGCGCGCGCGATCGCGCGCGAGGCTCCTTCGCCCGAGGGCTCGGGCGCGGTCAGGTGATGGGCGTCGGCCGTCGCGCCGTAGCCGGTGAAATATCCGAGCACCTCGGCGCCGCGTTCCTTTGCGGCCTCCTCCGACTCGAGCACGAGGACCGCCGCCCCCTCGCCCATCACGAAGCCGTCGCGGCGGGCGTCGAACGGGCGCGAGAAACCCGAGGGGGAGGTCGCGCCCATGCCCTCGAAGGCCGCCTGCGCCAGCGAGGTGATGCCGGCCTCGGACCCGCCCACGACGCACGCCTCCACGTCGCCGTGCTGGACCATGCGCAGCCCGGCGCCGATCGCGTGGGCGCCCGCGGCGCACGCCGACACCGTTCCGTAGCACTCGCCCTTCAAGCCGTGACGCATGGCGAGGACCCCAGAGGCCGCGTTGGCCATCATCATCGGCACGGCGAGCGGCGAGACCGCCTCGGCGCCGCGCCCGCGCAGCACGTCAAGCTGGTCCTCGATCGTCTTCATGCCGCCGATCCCGGTGCCGATGATGCAGCCGACGCCGTCGGGATCCACCGATGGCCCGTCCTCCCAGCCCGCTCGGGCGAGTGCCTCATCGGAAGCGACGATGGCGAGCTGCGTGAAGCGGTCCGCGCGCCGCGCCTCTTTGATCGAGAGGTGCTCCGTGGGCTCGAACTCGGTGCAGCAGCCCAGTCCGTCCTCGATGCCCGAGTCGCCGGCCGACCAGCGCTCGACCAACGTCTCGACGCCCACGCCCAGCGGCGTCACCGCCCCGACTCCGGTGATCGCGACGCGTTGCGTCACGACTTGGCGCGCTCCGCCACGAAGTCGACAGCGTCGCCCACGGTCTTCATCTCCTTCATGTCCTCCTCCTTCATCTTCACGCCGTACTCCTCCTCGACGATCTGAGCAAGCTCGACGAGATCGAGCGAGTCGACGTCGAGCGACTCCCAATTGGCGTCGCGCTTGATCTGGTCCTTCTCGGCGCCAAAGCTCACGAGCGCCTCGGTCATGCGCTCCTCGATCTGTTCCTTGTTGGCGGTCGCCATCTCGGTGTCCTTTCGGGCGGTCAGTCCGCCATCGTTGTACAGGTCGTTGCGTCAAGTAAGTGTCGCGCCCGAAGGCAGGAGCGATCGCGTTTCGCGATGGCCTCCGGCGTGCCCGACCACCATGCGGGAACGACGCGCACGTGCCGGGACGGCACGCAGCGACTCGCTCTCCGCCGCGAACGTGTTGGCGAGGGTGATCAGACCGGCCTTCGAACCCGCATACGAGGCCGCATACTATTCCTGCGCGGCCTCCGTCTGCTCTGCGGCGACGATCTCCACATCCTCGAGCGTGCGTTGCACCAGACCGGCAAGCACCCTCCCCGGCCCCGTCTCCTCGAACCGGCGCCCGCCGGCCGCGCGGAGTGCGTGCAGGACCTCGACCCAGCGCACCGGCTTCACCAGGGCCTCAGACAGCCGCTTTCGGATGTCGTCGAACGGCGCCGCGGTGACACACGAATACACCGGAGCGCGCGGGTCGCCCAACTCGACCTCCTGCAAGAACGACAGGAAGGGCTCAACCGCATCCTGCATCAGCGGCGAGTGAAAGGCACCGGTGATCGGCAGGCGCTTGGCGCGCATCCCCTCCTCGAGGGCCTCCGCCTCCGCGGCCTCGATGCGGTCGAGCGCCCCCGACAGCACCACCTGCGCCGGCGAGTTGTCATTCGCGACGCCCAGCCCGTGGCGCTCGGCGATCGGCGCCGCCTCTTCACGCCCCGCTCGGATCGCGAGCATCGCACCCCCTGTCCGCGCCGCGGTCGTCTCCATCAGCCGGCCGCGCTCGGCGACCAGACGCAACCCATCCGCGTCGCTCAGCGCCCCGGCCGCCGCGAGCGCAGTGATCTCGCCCAGCGAATGTCCCGCATAGAGATCGGCCTTCGGGCCTCCCGCGCGCTCGAGACCGGCCAGCGCGGCGCAATAGATTGCAGGCTGGTCGAAGCGCGTGCCGTCGCCCACGCGCGAAAACGGATCCTCGCCAACCGCCTCAGCCGCCAGGTCGAGCAAGTCTGGACGAAACCGGGCGACGGTGTCGACCATGTCCGGCTCCTGGCTGCCCTGGCCCGGAAAGAGAAGAACGAGATCGCTCATGTCTCCTGTCTAGCGCCCTCGCCGCCGCCAAGCCGTCGCGGGTGCTCCAGACCCCCCGGGTGGCGGGGTCTGACCCCCGACACACGGGGGGTCAAGGCGTGGGAAGCGCGGGTGCCGCGGGCCTGCGAGGCTCCGCGCGCGGCACCGCCGGGCGAGGGGCGGACCGCAGGGAAGCACCGGTCACCAGTAGCGTTGCGAGGCGCGGTGGCTGCGTTTGAACATCTGGTCCCGGTCGGGCCGGGACGAGGTGGGAATCCCTGACCCGGTGCGTTGGACGCTGACCCAAAGATAACCCGCGTGGCGATCGTCAATCGCGGCGAGGCCGCGGTGCGCCTGATCCGCGCGGTGCGAGAGCTCAACCTGGAGTTCGGCTGGGGAATGCGGACGATCGCGCTCCACACCGAGGCCGAGCGGCGGGCGTCGTTCGTGCGCCAGGCCGACGAGGCCGTCACTATCGGCATGGGCGAGAGCGCGAACCCCTACCTCGACCACGCCGAGCTCGAGCGGGCGCTACGCGAGAGCGAGGCTGACGCGGCTTGGGTCGGCTGGGGCTTCGTCGCCGAGGACCCGGCCTTTGCCGAACTGTGCGCCGGCATCGGCGTGGCCTTCATCGGCCCGCCGCCCGAGGTCATGCGTCGTCTGGGCGACAAGGTGGGGGCCAAGCTCTTCGCCGAGGAATCCGGCGTGCCGGTTGCCGCCTGGAGCCGCGCACCGGTCGAGACGGTGGACGCCGCCGTCGAACAGGCGCAAACCATCGGCTATCCGGTCATGATCAAGGCCTCCGCCGGGGGAGGCGGGCGCGGCATCCGCGTGGCCGATGGCGAGGACGAGCTCGCGCCGGCGTACGAGGGCGCGCGGGCCGAGGCGGAGCGCTCCTTCGCCGACGCGACGATCTTCATCGAGCGCCTGGTCACAGGCGCGCATCACGTCGAGGTCCAGATCATCGCCGACCACCACGACACGGTCTGGGCAGTGGGCGTGCGCGACTGCTCGATCCAGCGCCGCAACCAGAAGGTGATCGAGGAGTCGAGCTCCCCGGCCCTGAGCGCCGAGCAGGAGGCCGAGCTGGGGGCTGCGGCCGTCAAGCTGGCCCGTTCGGCCGGCTACCGCAACGCCGGGACCGTCGAGTTCCTCTACCAACCCGACGAAGAGGCGTTCGCCTTCCTCGAGGTCAACCCCCGGCTTCAGGTCGAGCATCCCGTCACGGAGATGACGACTGGGCTCGACCTCGTGAAGCTCCAGCTGCACGTGGCTCGGGGAGGGCGCCTGGAGGGCGAGGCGCCGCGCACATCCGGTCACGCGATCGAGGCCCGGCTCAACGCCGAGGACCCCGAACAGGGCTTTACCCCCGCACCCGGGACCGTCGAGCTCCTGAGGCTGCCGTCGGGGCCGGGGGTGAGGGTCGAGACAGGGCTCGCCGAGGGCGATGTCATTCCCACCGAGTACGACTCGATGGTCGCCAAGGTCGTCGGTTGGGGCAAGGACCGCGCGGAGGCGAGAGCGCGCCTGCAGCGCGCGCTGGCGGAGACGACCGTGGTCGTGCGGGGGGGAACGACGAACAAGTCGTTCCTGCTGGACCTGCTCGACCGCCCCGAGCTGATCGCCGGCGAGGCCGACACCGGCTGGCTCGACCGCCTGGTCGCCTCGGGCGGTCACATCCCGACGCGGCACGCCGACGTCGCCGTGCTGACCGCCGCCATCGACGTCTACGACGCCGAGCAGGAGCTCGAGCGCCGCGGCTTCTACGCCGCCGCCGGCCGCGGCCGGCCTCAGGCGAGCCACGAGATCGGCCGGACGGTGGAGCTGCGCCATCGCGGCCAGACCTACAAGCTGGCAGTCGCTCAGGCGGGCCCGCGCCGCTACAAGATCGAGGCCGAGGGCGCGAGCATCGAGGTGGAGGTCGAGCCGCTGCGCCGCTTTTCCAGCCGGCTCACGATCGGTGGCGAGGCGTTTGCGATCGACTCCGTCACCGACGGTCCGGATCACCTCGTGGAGGTCGGGGACGTGGCCCATCGCGTCTCGCGAGACGAAGGGGGCATCATCCGCGCCCCGGCCCCGGCGCTCGTCGTGTCGGTGGACGTCGCCGCAGGCGACGAGGTCGAGGAAGGTGCGCCGGTCGCCGTCCTGGAGGCGATGAAGATGGAGATGACCATCGTGGCCACGCATGCGGGGCGGGTGCGGGAGATCCTAGTGGCGGGCAGCGCCCACGTCGAAGCGGGAGCGCCGCTCCTGAGCGTCGAGCCGAAGTCGGTGGAAGACGCGCCGGAGCCCGACGCTCCCCGGATCGCCTTCGACGCGCTGGTGAGCCCTTCGGACTCCAGCCCCCGCCTGCGCGCGCGCGAGCACCTCGATGCCCTGCGCAGCCTGATCATGGGCTTCGACGTAGACGTCGAGGAAGCCCGTCGGCTCATTGCCGAGTTCGAGCGGGCTCGAGACCAATTGGCTGTCGACGACCCCGAGGTGCTGCACGGCGAGCTCGAGATCCTCACGATCTTCGCCGACTTGGCCGAGCTCTCGCGCAACTGGCCGGCGACGCAGCGGGAAGAGCTCGAAGACGAGGAAGGCGAGCGCGTCCGCAGCCCGCGCGAGCACTTCCGCTCCTATCTCCGCTCACTCGATGTCGAATACGAGGGCCTGCCCGAGACCTTCCGCGCCAGGCTCACGCGCGCGCTGGCCAGCTACGGGGTTCACGACCTCGAGCGGGGGCCCGAGCTCGAGGAGGCGGTCTACCGGATCTTCCTCGCTCACCAGCGGGCGTCATCCCAGGTTCCGGCGGTGATGGCGCTCCTCGACCGGCGCCTCCAGCACGCCGAGGCGCTGCCCGAGCCACTGAGGGAGGAGCTCCGCGCCACGCTCGACCGGCTGATCGTCGCGGCGCAGCTGCGCCATCCTGTGGTGGGCGAGCTCGCCCGCAGCGTGCGTTTACGCGTGTTCGACCAGCTCGTCATCGAGCACGCCCGCGAGCAGGTCCTCGCCACCGTCCGGGAGCAGCTCAGCTACCTGGCCGCCCACCCCGACGCCACCGACTACGCCGACCGCATCGAGGCGCTCGTCGCAAGCCCGCAGCCACTCATCCGGCTCCTGGCGGAGCGGATCGGCGCGGAGAAGGGCGACGAGCCGATGCTCGAGCTCCTCACCCGCCGCTACTACAAGATCCACTCGCTCGAGGAGGTGCGGTCGCACGTCCGCGACGGACGGCATTTCCTCACCGCCCGCTACGCCGCCGACGGGGGCCACATTCAGCTGGTCACCACGCTCGCCGAGGCCTCGGAGCTGCCCGCGGTGGCCTCGGCCGCCGCCGCGCTGGCATCCGAGGCTCCCGGCCCGGAGGTTCTGGTCGACTTCTACCTGGCTTGGACCGAGTCGCCGCCCGAGACCGACGACATGGCAGCCGAGCTGCTCGAAGCCGTCAGGGCGGCGGAGCTGCCTCCGAGCGTCAAGCGCGTGGCGGTGGCCGTGAGCGGCGGGGCAGAGGCTCCCGTCCACTACTTCACCTTCCGGCTGGCCGACGATGGCTTTTACGAGGAGCGCGTGACCCGCGAGCTTCACCCGATGATCGCGCGCCGGCTCAATCTCTGGCGGCTCGGCAACTTCGACCTCACGCGTCTGCCGGCGGTCGAGGACGTCCACCTCTTTCACTGCGCCGCCCGCGAGAACCCGTCCGACGAGCGCCTCGTGGCGCTGGCCGAGGTGCGCGACATCACCCAGGTGCGTGACGCGTCCGGCCGGCTCACGGCCCTGCCCGAGCCCGAGCGCGTCTTGGCTGCGTGCCTCGACAGCATCCGCCGCGCCCAGGCCGAGCGCCCTGCCAAACGGCGGCTGCAGGGAAACCAGGTCCTCCTCAACATCTGGCCGCCGATAGAGGTGCCGCTCGACGAGCTGCGTTCCTTTACCGCCACGCTGGCTCCGCTCACGACCGGGTTGGGTCTCGAAGAGGTGTCGATCGAGGCGCGCGTCCCCGATCCGGCAGATGGCGAGCTGCGCGACACGGCCCTCGGCTTCTCCTACCAGGTCGGCGCGGGGGTGACGCTGTCTGTGGCAGAGCCGCCGAGCGAGCCCTTGTCGCCCCTCGACGACTACGCCGAAAAGGTCCTGCGGGCGAGGCGCCGTGGAACCGTGTACCCGTACGAGCTGGTCCCGCTCTTGACTCGCGCCGGCGGTACGTTCACCGAGCACGACCTCGACGAGGACGGCAGCCTCGTCCCGGTCGAGCGTCCCTCCGGCGGCAACGCCTCTGGAATCGTCGTCGGAGTGGTGCGGACGATCACCGACCGCTACCCCGAGGGAATGTCCCGCGTAGCCCTCCTAGGCGATCCGACCAAGGCGCTTGGCTCGATCGCCGAGCCGGAGTCCGTGCGGATCATGCGCGCGCTCGACCTCGCCGAGGAGATGCAGGTGCCCGTCGAGTGGCTCGCCGTGTCGGCCGGGGCGAAGATCTCGATGGAGAGCGGCACCGAGAACATGGACTGGATCTCGCGGGTGCTGCGCCGCCTGATCACGTTCACGCAGGCCCGCGGCGAGGTCAACGTGGTAGTGGCCGGGATCAACGTCGGCGCGCAGCCCTACTGGAACGCGGAAGCGACGATGCTCCTGCATACCCGCGGCATCCTCGTCATGACGCCCGACAGCGCGATGGTGCTCACCGGCAAGCAGGCGCTCGAGTACTCAGGGGGGGTCTCGGCCGAAGACAACTTCGGGATCGGCGGCTACGACCGGATCATGGGACCCAACGGCCAGGCCCAATACTGGGCGGCCGACCTGACCGACGCCTGCGAGATCCTCTTCGCCCACTACGAGCACACGTACATCGCGCCCGGCGAGCGCCACCCGCGGCGGGCGTCGACGACCGACCCGGTCGACCGCGACGTCTGCGCATTTCCCCACCGCGCGCCGGGCAACGATTTCGAGACCGTTGGGGACATCTTCTCGAAGGAGACGAACCCCGAGCGCAAGAAGCCCTTCGACATTCGCACGGTGATGCGAGCAGTCGCCGACCAGGACCACCGGACACTCGAGCGCTGGGCGGCGATGGCGGCCGCCGAGAGCGCCGTCGTCTTCGACGCCCACCTGGGCGGCTACCCGGTGACGCTGCTCGGCATCGAGTCCCAGGCCCTCCCACGGAGCGGCTTCCTGCCCGCCGACGGACCGGATCAGTGGACGGCGGGAACGCTGTTCCCACGCTCGTCGAAGAAGGTGGCGCGCGCCATCAACGCCGCGAGCGCCAACCGGCCGGTGGTCGTGGTGGCCAACCTGTCGGGCTTCGACGGCTCGCCGGAGTCGCTGCGCGAGCTGCAGCTCGAGTACGGGGCCGAGATCGGACGCGCGGTCGTCAACTTCGAAGGCCCGATCGTCTTCTGCGTCGTCTCTCGCTACCACGGAGGGGCGTTCGTGGTCTTCTCGGGGACGCTCAACGATCACATGGAGGTGATCGCCGTCGAGGGCTCGTACGCGTCGGTCATCGGCGGCGCTCCGGCGGCCGCGACCGTCTTCGCCCGCGACGTCAACTCCCGTACCGAAGAAGATCAACGCGTGGTGGATCAGCAGGCACTCGTAGACGAGGCGGACGATGACGAGCGAGCCCGCGTGCGAGCCGTGCTGGCCGACGTGAAGGCCTCGGTGCGCTCGGAGAAGCTCGGGGAGGTGGCGGCTGAGTTCGACACCGTCCACAGCGTCGAGCGTGCGCTGCGCACCGGTTCGATAGACGCCATCATCCCGGCCGCTCGCCTTCGCCCCCACCTCATCGAGGCCGTCGAGCGAGGTATCCAGCGAACACCGTAGGCGTGCGATCAGCCGCTGGCCTCGCAACCAGCGGGACCCTTATCCTGTGACCGTGAGCGAGAGCGTCACCCCAGCGAAGGCCGAGGCTGCCGGGAGCGAACCCTCACCCGGAGCCGGCGATCCGCTCGATCGCGAGACGGAGTTTCTCTTCGAGCTGCTGGGCGAGGTGGTGGCAGAGCAGGAGGGCGCCGAGATGTGGGATTCGGTGCGCAGCCTCCACGCCGACGCGGCCGCCATCCGCGCCGGTGACGAGGACGCCGCCGAGCGACTGATCGGGAGGCTGCGCCAGTCCCCCGACCCGGCGCTGGCCCCCTTCATCCGCGCGTGCGCGATGGCGCTTGCGCTCGCCAACATCGCCGAGGCGCGCGAGCGCGTGCGCGAGCGGCGTCGCTACGACGGTGACGCGGGCGGCCAGCGCGAGTCAATTGCCGAGGCCGCCTTCAGTCTGCGAGACGAGGACCCTGGGCGAGTCACCGAGCTGGCGTCGGCGCTTGAGGTCGAGCTCGTGCTCACGGCGCACCCCACCGAGGCCCGACGGCGGTCGATCCTCGATCACCAGCGTCGCATCGCCGCAGAGCTCGAGGTCGTGCACGACGATCGCCTCGGCGCCTCCGAGCGCGAGGGGGCGAGGGGACAGATCCGAGAGACGCTCGCCATCTGGTGGCAGACCGACGCGGTCCGGCGGCTGCGCCTCAACGTGGAGGACGAGGTCCAGAACGTGCTGTTCTTCTTCGAGGCGGTGCTCTTCGATGCCGTGCCGGCGCTGAGCGCCGAGGTGGCACGCCGTCTCAGCGGCGATTCGGCGGCCGTGGCCGCGCCGGTGCGCTTCGGGTCGTGGGCCGGGGGCGACATGGACGGCAACCCTTCGGTGGACCCCGACGGCTTCCTCCCCACGCTCGAGGCACACCGGCGGCTCGCCCTCCGGTTGCTGCGCGACCGGGTGAGCGCGCTCGCACGCAGCTACTCGCAGGGAGCCGATCATCTGCCCGTCGGCCGGCCCCTCCTCGCCTCGCTGGAGCGGGACGCGAACGACCTACCGCGCGCTGCCGAGGCCATGGGCGCGCGCTGGCGCGCGGAGCCGCTGCGCTTCAAGCTCAACTTCATCGAGTGGCGGCTCGCCAATACCCTGGAGCCCGGTGACGATCCAGGGTACGGGTCACCGGAGGAGCTGGCTGGCGACCTCGAGCTCGTCCGCGCGGGGACCGGTTCGTCCAACGTGTCGAATGGCGCCATCACGGCGCTGCTCCGCCAGGTCGCCTGCTTCGGGTTTCATCTCGCGCGTCTCGATGCGCGTCAGTCGGCGGGTCCGCTGCGGGCCGCCGCCGCGGCGCTGATCCCGGGGCTCGAGGACGCGGACGAGGAGACACGCGAGCGGCTCCTGACGGAGGCTCTGCTCTCCTCAGAGGCGGGCGCCGGGGAAGCGCCGGAAGCCGACGACCTGGTCCAGCGTGTGCTGCAGACCTTCGACGCCCTCGCGCTCGCCGGCGAGCGCTTCGGCCCCGAGGCGCTCGACACGCTGGTGGTCTCCATGGTCGAGAGCGCCTCCGACGTGCTGTGCGCGCTGTGGCTGGCGCAGCGCAGCGGCGCGAGCCACCTGCGGGTCACGCCGCTCTTCGAGACGGTCGACGACCTCGACGGGGCGCAGGCGACGCTCGAAGCCCTGTACTCCAACCAGGCCTATCGGGAGCAGCTCGACGCGCGGTCCGGCGCCCAGGACGTGATGCTCGGCTACTCGGACTCGGCCAAGGACGCGAGCTTCCTCGCGAGCCAGTGGGCGCTCTACCAGGCGCAGGAGGGGCTCGCCCGCCAGGCCGAGACCCACGGCGTGACCCTCCGCTTCTTCCACGGCCGCGGTGGCTCGCCCTCGCGCGGCGGAGGACTGTCCCACGCCGCCATCCTCGCCCAGCCGCCCGACACGGTGCACGGACGCATCCGCATCACCGTGCAGGGCGAGACGATCTCGGCCCGCTACTCGGACCGCCAGCTGGCTCTGCGCTCGCTCGAGCAGACGGTGGCCGCAGTGATGCTCGGGACCGCATTGCCACCCGCTCGCCCCGAGGACGCCTTCCGTGAGGAGATGGAGGCCATGGCGGGGCGCTCGCGCGTCGCCTACAACGCGCTGGTGAACGACGACGAGGACTTCATGTCCTTTTTGACGCAGATAACTCCGCTCAACGAGCTGGCCGGCCTCAACATCGGCTCGCGGCCTGCCTACCGCGGAGGCGCCATGGACATAGAGGACCTCCGAGCGATCCCCTGGGTCTTCGCATGGATGCAGAACCGCCTCGTGCTGCCCTCCTGGTACGGGGCGGGCGCGGCGCTCGCCGAGGGTGACCTCGACCTACACCGGCGCATGTGGCGAGATTGGTCCTTCTTTCGCAGCGTCTGCGACATGCTCGAGATGGTGCTGTTCAAGTCCGACCTCGGCGTGGCCAAGCGCTACCTTGGCCTGGTCGCCCCCGAGCTGGCCGAGCGATTGTGGCCGGTCATAGTCGAGGAGCACGCGCGCGCGGTGGACAGGGTGCTGGCCATCACGGGGAAGGACCGGCTGCTGGCCGGGGCGCCGTCGCTGTGCGCGCGCCTGGAGCACCGCAACCCCTGGATCGACCCGCTCTCGCATATCCAGGTGGAGCTGCTTCACCGAGTGCGGGCCGGTGACGAGGGCGCGCGCGAGGCGCTGCTCACCACCGTCGCGGGGATCGCAGCGGGCATGCAGAACACCGGGTGACCCCTTCGGGATAGACCCTCAGTCGATCGGTATGTCCTCGACGCGCTGCTCGGGCTCGGGGCGGTCGAGGCGGTCGAGGTACCAGTCGATCAACCCGCGAACGGTCACGAGCGTCTCGCGTACGAACGTCGTGAACTGGTTCTGCATGTCGCCGGGCACGGCGCGGCGCAGGGCGTCGAGCAGTACGAAGAAGGGAGAGAAGTCCATGCGTCCCGCAGCGGGCGGGGGAGGGGGCGGCCGCTCCCTGCCGGGTGGCGGCTCATGCTCCGGCTCCCCGTAGGACGGCGGGCGCTCCTCGGCGCCGTTGCCCTGGCGCCGGCCCGACCAGGGATCGCGGGCGCGGGGTTCGCTCTCAGTCCTGTCCATCGTCTCCCCTTGCGAAGAACACCTGCAGGGCGCCGTCCTCGAAGCGCGCCCCCGTGGTGGCGTAGGTCGCCATCGCAGGAGGCAGGATGATAGTTCGCTTCTGGGCGCCCACGCGGACGATGACCTCGAGGCCGACCTTCTTGAGGTCGATGTCGCCGCGCTCGGCGAAGGGCAGAGCCAAGCGCAGAGTGGCGCTGCCGTTGTCGCTCGAGAGCTCCTGGGAGAGCTCCTCGTGCAGCACGGCCGAGGCGTCGTCAGCGCCGAAGAGCACCTCGCCCAGCTCGTCGAGCGCCTCCGGGCCCACCACCTCGCGCGGGAACCAGGGGGCGGTCAGGATGGGCACAGGAGAGAAGGCCGAGCGCACCAACTCCATGTGCTCGGACTGTGCCTCGCGCCAGGCGGCGAAGTAGCCGCCGCCGGCTTGCTCGGGCAGCACCCGGTTGACCACCACGGCGTCGGTCAGGTAGCCGTAGAGGTTCAGATATGTGAACGTGCGCATGGACTCCTTGACCACCATGCGGTCGGGGTTCATCACCAGGCGGACCGACGTCGTGGAGCGGTCGCGCAGGATGCCGTTCATGGCGACTAGGTTGCGCACCAGGCGCTCCACGTCGTCGAACACGGCGTCGTCGGGCAGCGGCACCTCCAGCAGCCCGCGCGCGAACGGCCGCGCGGCCGCCATCAGCCGGCGCTCCCAGGGGAAGACCTTCTCGAGCCACCACTTGGCCACGTCGGGGAACGAGAGGAGGCGAAGCGTCTCGCCGGTGGGCGCGCAGTCCACGATCACGCACTCGAAGCGCTCCTCCTCGTAGTGGCGCTTGATCTGCAGCAGCGAGAACAGCTCGTCCATGCCCGGCGGCACGGTCAGCTCCTCGGCGGAGATGCGGTCCACGCCGCGCTCGGCCAGCAGCTCGCCGAGCCAGCCGCCCACGGCCTCCCAGTGGGTCTCCATCTGCTCCTGGGCCTGGACCTCCTGGCCCCACAAGTTCTCGGCGATCTCGGTTGGCTCTCCGCCCAACTGGTCCTCGAGAGCGTCCGAGAGGGAGTGCGCCGGGTCGGTGGAGAGGACGACCGTCTTCAGCCCCGCCGCCGCACAGCGTCGCGCCGTGGCCGCCGCGACGCTCGTCTTGCCCACGCCGCCCTTGCCGGTGTAGAGGATGGTGCGAGGCGCCAAGAGCGCCTTACCCTATCCCGCGCCCACCTCCGCGGAGCCCTCCACGCGGGTACGCAGGCCGCGGCCGGAGCGCAGCTCCTTTGCCGCCAGCCGGATCGTGTAGGCGCCCGTGGACTTCGGGCGCCACTCGAACGAGCCCTCGCCGCGGCGGAAGGTCGCCGTGCGGTCCAGGCCCACGTCGCCATCGCGCGTGACCACCACCTGCACGGCCGACCGCTTGTTCACGAAGAAGCGGATGCGGGTGGCCTGGTTGTGCCTGGCGGTGACCGGGCCCTTGAGCTCCAGGACGGCGGGATCGGTCTGGTAGTCGCGGAAGCGCCGCGCGGTGTTGCAGTAGACGGCCCGGCGCAGCCGGCTGCACGTCGAGGCCAGGAACTCCCGCAGCAGCTCGTGGTACTCGCGGTCGGACTCCCGGCCCCGGTAGCTGTACTTCGACCAGTCGCCCACGTCGAAGGCGGGCACCTCGCGCTGGGCCTCGGGCTCGGCCGCCTCGAAGAGGCTGCGCGCCTGTGCGTCTCCGGTGATCTTGGCGTAGTCGTAGAGCCCGATCAACGACTGGAGGAAGGCGTTCATGATGAACAGCCGCCGGTCGAACGAGTACTGCAGGTAGTGGGGCCCGCCGCGAAAGCCGCGGGCCTTCACGCCGGAGGGAGCGGAGGCCGAGAAGGCCGGCAGCGCCCTCCGGGCCACCACGAGGTAGTCGGGGCGGTTGAGGAGCTTCGACGCCCGGCCCAGCGCCTGGACCGCGGTGGCCTGGGCCATGGCGCTCATCCACGGCGGCGAGCCGCCCCCGAAGAGGAAGTAGTACTCCCAGGCGATGAAGCGCGGCGAGCGCCGCGACGCGGTGCGGTTGAGCTCGGCGATCAGGCGGGCCAGGCGGTCGCGGCGGCAGCTCGCCCCGCGCCTCACGCAGGCGCCGTGCATCAGGTTCGCGCGCTTCCAGTTCACCAGCGGCTGGAGCTGGAGGCCGCGGCCGGGGTAGTACTGGAAGAGGAGCTCGCTGCCGCGAAAGCGCACCTTCGCGCCCGAGGCGGGGAACCCCCGTGAGCCCCAGAACGAGGCGTTGCGGCGCACGATGAGGAATACGGCGGGCATGCGAGAGGAGGTGAGCCGGCCCTTGAGCGCCAAGCGCTCGGCCACGCCGAGCACGTAGGCGAGCTCGCGGCGGCGCGATCCGCGCAGCCGTCCCAGCATCCGGCGCGCGGCAGCGGCCGTGCGGGTGTAGCGCCGTGCCGCCGAGCGGGAGATTCGCCGGGCGCGGCGGGCC
>JACCZR010000251.1 GCA_013695855.1 Thermoleophilaceae bacterium | reverse complement strand
TGAGCTGCTGGCGCTCCTGGCCGCTCGACCGGCGCAGGCGGATGATCATGGACGCGGCGGCGAGCGCCACGGCCACCGCCGAGAGCAGCCACCCCAGCCCCGAGAGCGAGTCCATCAGCTCGAAGCTGCCGACCCCGAAGGGGTTGCTGACGACCTCGAACGGCTCGTCGAGCGGGCCGGGCCGGAAGGCCAGGCCCACGGCCAGGGCGGCGGCTCCGATCAGCGCGGCCGCTGCGGCTGGGCGCCAGCGGCGGGACGCAAGCCGCCCGTCGGGGAACAGCAGAAGGGACAGGCCCAGCAGGCCGAACGCAGGAGGCAGCCCCCCGAGGTTCTGCAGCACGGCTGCGGTCTCGCCGCCCGGAAGCGAGCCAGGCGAGACGTACAGGGCGTAGTCGGCGTACTGGTGGGGGAGATCGCCCGCCGCGATGAGGAACCCGATGACGCAGAAGATCCAACCGACCGGGTTGGACGGCAGACGGGAGGCCACGAGCGCGCCCGTGGTGGCGAAGGCGAGAGCGGCCACCAGGAAGGCCAGGCCTCCGAAGCCGGCCAGGCCGAACTCGTCCGCGGGAGTCGACTCACCCGCCCCCAGCACCAGCAGAACGAGAGTCGGAAGCGCGATCGCGACGCAGAGCGCCCACGCGAGCCCCGCCGCCCGGCGCGCGGTCACCGCCGCGTCGTGCTTGCGCCGGATACCCCTCGTGACTCTCGGGCTCATCGCGTCCATAGTCGCTTATCGCTCGTCCGACAATCGTTACGGAGCCTTCGCCCCTCAGCCGCCTTCGAGGATCTCCTTGAGCCGCCGGGCGTTGGCCTCGAGCTCGCGCCTGGTCGCGCGGCCCACCAGGGGGCCGCCGAGCCGCGAGGCGGCGCCGCGCGTCTCGACCGTCCATGTCAAGCGTGTGGCGCCCTCCACGGGCTCGAGGACGAACGTGCCGCGGAAGGGAACGGCTGCGTCGTCAGACTCGATCGCCGAGCGCGAGACCGGGTCGTGCTCGACGCAGGTCCAGGTCGTCTGCACCTCGCGGCCGAAGAAGCGGCGCAGCTCGGTCGCCTCGGTGCCCACCCGCAGCGGTCCAGGCGAGCTGGGGCTGATCGCCACGAGGCTGGGCTGCCAGCGCGGGTAGTTGGCCGGGTCGGTGATGAACGCGAAGACATCCTCCCGCGCGCGGTGGATCTCGACCGTGTGCTCGTAGAGGGCCATCACACACAGCATGCCGCTCGCCCATCCGGGATCCGTTACGAAGCTGCTGGCCGTTACCGTGGCGCCGGTGGGTCTCCAGGTCTCGCTGCTCGGCGCGCCTCGGGTGACCCGCGACGGCGAGCCGGTGAGCTTCGACACCCGCAAGGCCACGGCGCTGCTCGCACATCTGGCCCTCGCGGACCGTTCCCGCTCGCGGGAGAGCCTGTGCGAGCTGCTCTGGCCCGGCCGCGACCCCGGCAGCGCCCGCGGGGCGCTGCGGCGCACCCTCTCGACGCTGCGCCGAGCCGTCGGTGAGGAGTGGATCGAGACGACGGGCGACGCGATCGGGCTGCGCCCCGGGGTCGAGCTCGACGTGCGGCGGTTCCGCGAGCTGACGTCCGACGGCGCTACGAGGGAGGACCTCCTCGCCGGCCTCGAGCTGTTCTCGGGCGAGCCGCTCGAGGGGTTCTTTCTGCGTGACAGCCCGGAGTTCGACCAGTGGCAGAGCGCCGAGCAGGACGCGCTTGGACGGGAGCTCGCCTCCGCCCTTGAACGCCTCGTGGTGCTGCTTCGCGAGCACGGGCGCTACGCGGAGGCCATCCCCCACGCGCGTCGCTGGCTGGCGGTCGATCCACTCCACGAGCCCGCGCACCGGGCGCTGATCGGCCTGTACGCGTGGAGCGGCGACCGCGCGGCGGCGCTGACCCAGTACCGCGACTGCGTGCGCACGCTGAGCCGCGAGCTGGGCGTGGCCCCCCTCGAGGAGACCCACCAGCTCTACGCCCGGGTCAGCGAGGGCACGCTCGCCCCGCCGAGGCGGCAGAAGCCCGTCGCAGGGCCCTCTCCGGCCTCCCGGCCGCCCTCCCCGCCGGCCGAGCTGCCGCTCGTGGGACGCGAAGCGGAGCTCTCGTCGCTGCTGGGCGGCTACCGGGCGATCGTCGCCGACGGACAGCTCGCGGTGATCGAGGGCGAGGCGGGCATCGGCAAGACCCGCCTCGCGGCGGAGCTGGCGAGGCTTGCCGAGGACAGCTCGGCGGCGGTCCTCGGGGCGCGCTGCCACGACGACGAGTCAGAGCTCCCCTACGGGGCGGTCGTCGAGCTCCTGTCCCAGGCCTTTGCCCGCGCAGCCGCGTCGGGTTGGCCGCAGGCGGTCTCCTCGCAACGGCTCGCCGACGCGTCGCTCCTGCTGTCAGACCTCGCCGGTCTGCGAGAGGGCCTGCCCGTCCCAGTGGAGCCGGGGGCGGCGAACGCTCCGGCGCGCCTGCTCGACGCGTTGGCCGCGGTGCTGGACGCGGCATGCCGGGGAGACGCCGCGGGTGTCCTGCTCGTCGACGACGTGCACGCCGCCGACGACGCCACGCTCGACTTCCTCACCTACCTCGCCCGGCGGCTGCGGGGCAGGCCCCTCCTGCTTGTCGTGAGCTGGCGCAGTGAGGCCGTCCCGGCGGGGCACCGGTTGCGGCGGCTGGCCTCGGACCTCGCTCGCGACGGCGCGGCGACCGTCGTGCGCCCGGGTCGCCTCGACGAGGGTCAGGTGGCGCAGCTCGTCCGTTCCGTTCATCCCGGGCCGGGCGACTCCGAGCTCGAGCGGCGCATCCACCTCGAGAGCGAGGGACTGCCGCTGTTCGTGGCGGAGTACCTCGCGGCGCTCCCGCCGCCGGGGGAGCCGATGCCCGCCGAGGTGCGCAACCTGCTCGACGCGAGGCTGGGAGGCGTTGGGGGGGTCGCACGCCAGCTGCTCGGGACCGCCGCGGTGATCGGCCGCTCATTCGACCTCGACACCGTCCGGGAGGCGAGCGGACGCAGCGACGAGGAGGCGGTCCGGGCACTGGAGGAGCTAGTGGAGC
>JACCZR010000227.1 GCA_013695855.1 Thermoleophilaceae bacterium | reverse complement strand
TGGTACCTCGACGACACCGGGCGCAACGCCACGCTGTGGCCCGACTGGACCTTCCGCTTTCGCCGCGAGACCTCGCGCTTCAATCCCGCCCACTACCGGCTCGAGCGTGAGGGAGCGCAGGCCGGGGGCTCGACCGCAACAAGGGCGAGGACATCATCGCCTGCGACGTGCGCGATCAGGGCTCGGTGGACCCGGGCTGTGGGTGAGGGAATCGAGCGACTCGGCGCGCAGTCTTCGACCGCTTGACCAGGCGCAGCTGCGCAGGCTCGCCCGGCGCGTAGGCTGGGGGAACCTGGCAGCGACAGAGGAGCGAGCATGGGCCTGATGGACAAGATCTCCGGCCGCGCGAAGAAGGCGGCGGGCGACCTCACCGGCGACAGAGGCCTGCACCGCCAGGGCGAGCGCGAGGAGCGAAAGGGCGAGGCGCGCGAGGAGTTGGCCCGCGAGCAGGAGCGCATGGAGGCGCAGGCCGATCGCACCCGCGCGAAGGCCGACGAGGTGGATGACCTCGAACGCGGGACTTAGCGGGGACCGGCGCCGAGGCACGACAGGGCAAGACGAGTAGCTCCGTCCGCTCCTGGACACGGAGGGCCGCCACCGACCCACGAAGAGAGGAGTACGGCTCGCTGCACCGAAACGCCCCCAGCGTGAGCAAGTTCATGGTCGGTTCGGTGGTTGGGGCCTTCACGCTCATCGTCCTTGGGATGGGTGGGCTGATCGCGATCGACAACGAGAACGCCCAGCTCTATCTCGGCGCGATCATCCTGGTGGCCGTATTGGGCACCGTGCTCACCTTCGGGTGTTGCTGCACAACGCCACGCCCGGCCCCGAGGACCGCGACCGCCGAGAGACCTACGCCCGGGTGATGATCGCGCTCGTCACAGCGACCGCCGACACGGCCGAGAAGAAGGTCGACCAGGTGGAAGCGCTGGTCGAGCCTCAGCCAAGGCGCCCACGACAGCCCTGACGCTTGCCGCGCCTCGCTCAGCGCCTACTGATCCTGCTTTCGCAAGACGAGCTTGTCGGGCTCGGCGGCCACGATGCGCATCGCGCGCCGCGAAGCTCCGTCTCCTTCGACGACGAGCCAGTCGTCTTCCTCGACGCGCCAGCTGCCCGAGGCCGCCTGCGGTCTGTCGTCGCGCCCGGGCCGGCGCTCGGCGTAGCTCCCGTCGGGGTGCAGCTCGAGCCCTCGACGTCCGCGCGACGGTGGGAGCTCAGCCGACGCCGGGCGAAAGACCATCTCGTCGCCCGAGTCCTCCTCGTGCGCGTGCAGCCAACGACCGAAGAGCCGATCGGAGCAGATCGCCATGTAGGACCGAGGCCTAGACCGGCTTGGCCAGCGCAACACGCTCCGCGGCAAGGGTCGCGTTCATGCGCGTGACCTGCCCGGGCGTGAACATGAACATCGCAGCGTCGTCGCTGTAGTCCATGTAGTTGGTGTACATGTCGCCGTTCGGGGCGTTGTTGCAGGAGACGTGGGGAAACTCCGGCTTTCCGTAGTTCGGTGCCTGGGCGCTCGGGGTGTCAGAGACCTCATCCGAGCCCGAGCAATCGTCGCTGTCGCCCCAGATGTGGAACAGGTTCAGGTAGTGGCCCACCTCGTGTGTGCACGTTCGGCCGAGGTTGAAGGGCTCGGCGGCGCTGCCCACCGTGCCGAACGCGCTGTGACGGATGACCACGCCATCGCTCTCAGGCGGACCTCCCGGGAACTGGGCGTAGCCGAGCAGGCCCTCGGCGAGGTTGCAGACCCAGATGTTCAGATAGCGATCGGTCGGCCATGGTGCCGCGCCGCCACTCTCGGTGCTCTTGACGGGATCGCCGTCGGGGGAGAACGACTCCTGGTCGGTCTCGGTGCGCACGATGCCGTTCGTCGCGTCACCCTGCGGGTCCTCGGTGACCAGCTCGAACTGGATCTTCGCGTCCGCCACCAGCCCGCCCCAGACCTCGGGGACGTTCTTGGCGTCCTCGTTCTGCGCGCGGAAGTCCCGGTTGAGGACCTCGAGCTGGCTCGCCACCTGCTCGTGGGAGACATTCTCTTCGTCGGTGCGGTGAACGACGTGCACGACGGTCGGAATGGTGACCAGCTCCTCGGCCACGCGCGAGGCCTCACCCGAGGAGATGCTTCCGGCTATGCGCTGCTTGAGCTGGGCTCGTCTCTCGCGCAGGCCCGGATCGGTCTCGCGAAGCCGCTCGTGCACCCACATCGCCGCGCAGATCGGGTGTCGGGGCCTACCTGTGGTCGCCACGCTGCTGTTTCCCCTCGGTCGCGGATGCCCTGATCAGTCGGTCGGCAGGGTGCCCTCGAAGACGACCTCGAGCGAGTCGCGCACCTTGAGCGCCCCCATCAGCCCCTTGTAGGGCTTGATTCCCCACTCGCTCTGCACCAGCTCCGCCGTCCCCGTCACGTGGCCGTCCGCGCCCACGCCGAGCTCGAAGGTCGCGGGACCGCTCTGACCGTTCATGGTGAGCTCTCCTCGCACCGACAGGCTGCCGCCGTCGCCGGCGTCCTCCACAGCGCTCGAGCGGAAGCTGATCGGCTCCCCGCCCAGCACCTTCTCGTCGATGTTCTTGCGGATCTCATCGCGATCCTTGTCGCTGAGCGGCTTGACTCCACCCACCCCCTCGCGGGGATGCAGCGAGCGGGAGTGGGCGCTCAGCTCGAGGCTCGACTGCGACTGGCCGTCTGCGACCTCGAGCACTGCCTGCCACTGCCCGACGTCGATGATCAGGTCGTGGCCGGCCTTGGCGGCCAAACCCTCGCGGTAGGTCTTGACCACGAGGCTCCCGGCGTCTGGCCCGAGCTCGCGGGTACCTGGGCTGAGGCTCATCGGGGCGATCGTATGCGGCAAGTGGTGGCTGGGTCAACGCCACCTTCGCGCGGGCGGCTCGAAGGCTCTCGGGAGTCCCGCGTGCCAGGTGTCGTCGACACCGCGCTCAGCGCTCCCGGCGCAGGACCAGCACGGCCACGTCGTCGCGCTGTTCGCTTCCCTGGAAGTCGAGCAGGGCGCGATCCAGGCGCTCCACCAGCTCCGCCGCGCTCTTGACCGGCCCCGAGCGCAGCACGTCGACCAGGCGGTGGGGCAGCTCGCGCCCGTTCTCGTCGTACATCGCGAAGTGCTCGGTCCAGGAGCCCGGAGCCGCGGAGAGAACCTCGTCGAGGGTCATCCCCATCATCCGGGCCGTGGCCTCGTTGGCGTAGAGCAGGTTGCCGGTGGCGTCGTGGATCGTCACCGCGTCGGCGAGGTTGTCCACGGCCAGGCGCATGAGGTCCTCGTTCAGCGCTGGGGTCGAACGCACGGCGTCCAAGGTAGCCGCGAAGTACGCGCCTCGCGACCCGCCGGTGGCCTACAGCTCCTCGGCTATGCGAGGAGCCATCCGGTCGAAGACCACGTAGCCGGCGATCAGCAGCGCGACCGTGATGGCGGCCGGGACGAGCATCCATCCCCATCCGCCGATCGCCTGGGCCGCGCTCGGGGCGGTTGGGTCGATGACCGCGTGGCGCATCTGCTGGACGATCACCGCGAGCGGATTGGCCATGGCCACCCGCGCGAGCGACTCCGACTCACGGGAGAGAAGCTCGACCGGGTAGAGGATCGGCGTCGCGTAGAAGAGCGTCTGGATCACCACCTCCCAGATCGGCGCGACGTCACGCGCCACCACGTAGACGGCCGAGAGCAGCATGGAGGTCCCGGCGGTGAGAGCCAGCAGCGCTACGAGGATGAGCGGCAGCTGCACGATGCTCGAGTGCAGCTTGACGCCCGAGAGCGCGAGGAAGGCCAACAGCACCAGGAGGTTGAGCGCGAACTGCAGCGAGACCGCGCCGACGCTCGCGAGCGGGATCGCGAGCCGCGGGAACTGGATCTTGCGCACCAGGTTCTCGCTCTGGACGACGCAGGTGACGGCCTTGGTGGTCGCCTCCGAGAAGTAGAAGTAGAGGATCATCGCGCTCAGGAGCACGACGGGGTAAAAGGGCACCTGGTCGCCGAGGCGAACGACCTGGCTGAAGACCACGTAGAGCACCCCGAAGAGCATCAGAGGGCGCATGAGCGTCCACAGGTAGCCGAGGATCGAGCCGAAGAAGCGCAGCTTGAAGTCGGTGATCGCGAGCATGCGCGTGAGGTCGAGGAAGCGCCGCCAGTCCCCGCTGACCGCCGCTGGGCCCTTCATCTCGTACACCTCCCGCGCGCTCACTCGACCGCCGCAGCCGCTCCCGTGCGCTCCAGTGAGATCTCGTGCGGGAGGCTCACCAGCCCTGCGTCCTTGCGCCCGCCGTGCACGACCACCGACACCAGCTCGTCGCGGCTGTCCATCAGGTCGCTGCCCACACCGTGGTGGGAGACCATCGGCGATGCGAAGTAGCGGGCGGGCGCCAGCGTGTTGTCGAAGTCGACCCGCACGCGAACCCGGTCCCCGGCGGCGAACTCGCCCGTCGGCGTGTCCGACCACGCGGTGCTGACGGCGAAGATCCGGCGGTGCTGCTCGTCGACGAGCAAGAAGCCGAAGCCAGGCTCCGAAGCCGGCTCACGCAGCTCGACCTCCAGGCAGAACGAGGCCCGGGCGCCCTGTTCGAGCACCGGGACGCGGCGCCCGCCGGAGTCCTCGAACCAGGCGTCGAGGATCGCGGCTGCGCCGTCGCCGGTGCGCCCGCCCTCGCTGCGCACCTCCTCGGCCGCGCGCCCGAAGTTCAGTGCGTTGTACTGACGGGCGATCGAGCGCGGCTCGGAAAGGTCCACCATGCGCCCCTCGTCGAGCAGCATCGCACGGTCGCACACCTGCTCCACCGTGTTCATGTCGTGGGTCACGAAGAGAATCGTCTTGCCGGCGCGGCGGCGCTCTTCGAGAGTCTCGTAGCACTTCTGCTGGAACGCCGCGTCGCCCACGGCCAGCACCTCGTCGATGAGCAGGATGTCGGCGTCGACCTGCACCATCACCGCGAAGGCCAGCCGCACCTGCATGCCCGACGAGTAGTTCTTGAGCCGGAGGTCGATGAAGCCCTCGAGCTCGGCGTAGGCGATGATCGCGTCGAAGCGCTCGCGCGCCTGGGCGGGGGTCAGCCCGAGCATGATCGCGTTGATGAAGACGTTGTCACGGGCCGGAAGCTCAGGGTTGAAGCCCACCCCGAGCTCGATGAACGGGGCCATCCTCCCGCGCAGGTGGATCCTGCCCCGGTCGGCGCGGTAGATCCCCGCCAGGCACTTCAGCAGCGTGCTCTTGCCGCTGCCGTTGCGCCCCACGACCCCGAAGAACTCACCCTCGCGCACATCGAAGGAGACATCCCGCAGGGCGTGCAGATGCTCGAAGCTTCGCCGCTGGAAGGGATGCATGGCGCGCTCCTTGAGCGTGTTCACCTGCTCGTGCGGCAGGCGGAAGCCCTTGGATAGGGACTCGACCGCCACCGCCGGCGGGTCGGGGGACACGGCGGACACGGCGGACACGGCGGACTCGGCGGACACGGCGGGAACGGTAGTGCAGCCATCTAGCCTTGGCGGTCCGTGGACGTGTGCACGATCATCGCCAAGAACTACCTCCCCTTCGCGCGTACGCTCGCGCGCTCGTTCGCCGAGCAGCGCCCGGACGATCGCTGCTGGGTGCTGGTGATCGACGCTGCAGAGGGCTACGTGGATGGCGCGAGCGAGAGCTTCGAGCTCCTCACGCCGGAGGATCTCCAGATCGAGCACTTCAGCCGCATGGCGGCGCTCTACAACGTGCTCGAGCTCTCGACGGCGGTGAAGCCCTGGCTTCTGCGCTACCTGCTCGAAAGGCGGGGCCTCGACCGGATCGTCTACCTCGATCCCGACATCCGCCTCTACGACGACCTGTCCGAGATCGACTCGCTGCTCAGCGAGCACCACATGGTGGTCACGCCGCACCTGACCGAGCCCATGCCGCGCGACGGGCGCAAGCCGAGCGAGACCGACCTCCTGATCGCGGGCTGCTTCAACCTCGGCTTCCTGGGGCTGAGCGCTCACGCGGACACCGACCGCCTGCTCGACTGGTGGTCCGAGCGTCTCAAGCGTGACTGCATAGTCGCTCCGGAGCGGGGCCTGTTCGTCGATCAACGCTGGATCGACTTCGCGCCCGGGCTGCTGCCGAGCTTCCACGTGCTGCGCGACCCCGGCTACAACGTGGCCTACTGGAACCTTCCGAGCCGCGAGCTGACCTTCAGCCGCGGGCGCTATGAGGTGGACGGCCGGCCGCTGCGCTTCTTTCACTTTTCGGGCTACGACCCAGACCAGCGGGGCCGGCTGTCCAAGCACCAGGACCGCATCGCCATGCGGCGTGGCTCGGCGCTGCGGCGGATCTGCGACGAGTACGGCGACCAGCTGGAGGCCAACGGCTGGGGCGAGGCCTCGAGCTGGCCCTACTCGTGGACGACGCTGCCCAACGGGCTGGACCTCGACAAGGCCACGCGCGCCGCCTACCGCCAGGCCGAGCTCGAGGGCGCCCTGGAGGAGTCGCCCTTCACCGAGCGCGGCGCCCGGGAGCTGCTGCAGTACCTGACCAGCCCGGCCGAGCGGGGCGGACATGCCGGGGTAAACCGCTACCTGCACGCGCTCTGGCGCGGGCGCCGCGACCTGCGGCGCGACTTCCCCGAGCTCGACGGCGTGGACGCGGCGCGGCTGGTCTCGTGGGCGGAGGTCTACGGGCGGGCGGACATCCCCGACGTCCTGCTGCCGCGCAGCTCGGGCGCCACCCTGAGCGCGCACGCCGGCGTGAACGTGGCGGGCTACTTCGAGGCGGTGCTCGGCATGGGTCAGCTTGGGCGCCAGGTGGTGGAGGGGCTGCGCGCTTCGGACGTGCCGGTGGCGCCGGTGGGCCTGGTGGCGGAGGCCTCGGCCCGCGGGGAGACGCTGGACGCCGAGGGACCCCGCAACGCCCCGTACGCCACCAACCTCCTGTGCGTGAACGCCGATGCCCTGCCCGGCTTCGCGCGCACCGTCGGGCCCGACTTCTTCATCAACCGCTACTCGATCGGGCTCTGGGCCTGGGAGGTCGCTCCCTTCCCCGACCGCTACCTCGACGCCTTCGACGTCGTGGACGAGGTGTGGGTGATCTCACGCCACATGGCGCGCATCCTCGAGCCGGTCTCGCCGGTGCCGGTGTTCACCGCTCCGCTGCCCGTCGACGTCCCGCCCTTCGAGAGCCGCTCGCGCGAGCAGCTGGGCCTCCCCTCCGAAGGCTTTCTCTTCCTCTTCTCCTTCGACTACAACAGCGTCTTCACGCGAAAGAACCCGCTCGGGGTGATCGAGGCGTTCTCGCGGGCGTTCGAGCCCGGCTCGGGCCCGCGACTGGTGATCAAGTCCATTGCCCACGAGCGCTTCCCGGAGCGCCACCGCGAGGTGCTCGACGCGGCCTCGCGCCACCCCGAGGTCCGGGTGCTCGACGCCGTGCTGCCGCGGGCCGAGAAGGACGCGCTGACGGCCTCCTGCGACTGCTACGTCTCGCTGCACCGCTCGGAGGGCTTCGGGTACACGATGGCCGAGGCGATGTGGCTCGGGCGCCCGGTGATCGCCACCGGCTACTCCGGCAACCTCGACTTCATGACCGCGGAGAACTCCTACCTGGTCGACTGGGCGGAGGCCGAGGTGGGCGAGGGCGCTGACCCCTATCCGCCCGAGGGGCGCTGGGCCGACCCCGACCTCGACCACGCGGCGCGGCTTATGGCCGAGGTGGCGGGCGACCCCGGCGCGGCCGCCGAGCGCGGGCGACGCGGGCG
>JACCZR010000007.1 GCA_013695855.1 Thermoleophilaceae bacterium | reverse complement strand
GCTTCGAGGTGCCCGACGGCATCAGCCCGATCGTTCCGGTGGTCATCGGCGACGACTGGCAGGCCGCGCTGATGTGGAAGGCGCTCTACGAGGCCGGCGTGTACGTCAACGTGGCCCTCTACCCCGCCGTGCCCAGGGGCGGCGCCCTGCTTCGCACCAGCGTCTCGGCCGCCCACACCCGCGAGCACCTCGATACCGCGCTCGAGCGCTTCGAGGCCGCCCGGGAGGGCCTGCCCAGCGTGCCCGAGCCGGTCGCCACGTAGGGTCGGTGCGGGGCTCCCTGCCTGTCCTACCGGAGGTAGGATCGACGCGCCCGTCGCTACTCCACCACGTGCACCTTGAACAGGTTGGTGCCGCCGCTCCTCCCAGCCGGCAGGCCGGCGGTGATGCCGATCATGTCCCCCGGCTTGGCCAGGCCCTCGTCCACCGCCGCCTGGGCGCAGCTGTCGATCAGCTCGGTGGTGTGCTGGGGCTCCTCGTTCAGCGCGGCCTTCACACCCCACAGCAAACAGCACTGACGCACGACGTCAGGATGCATTGACAGGGCCAGCACCGGGGCCTGCGGACGGTAGGAGGAGATCAGCCGGACGGTGGTGCCTGTCCGGGTAGGCGACACGATCGCCTTCAGGCCCAGTTGGTACACGGCGGCCACCGCGCCGAAGGAGATCGCGTGGTACTGGTTGTTGGCCTGCGGCCCGCGCTCGGCCAGCCAGCGCCCGTAGGGCAGCTCGCGCTCGGTGGACTCCGCTATCGAGGCCATCATCGCCACCGCCTCGACCGGGTACTTGCCCACGGCGGTCTCCTGGGAGAGCATCACGGCGTCGGTGCCGTCGAAGATGGCGTTGGCCACGTCGGCCACCTCGGCTCGCGTGGGCCGGACGGAGTGCACCATCGACTCGAGCATCTGGGTGGCCGTGATGGTGGGCACAGCGCTGCGGCCGGCCATCGCGAGAATCCGCTTCTGGACCAGCGGCACCTCCTCGATCGGCAGCTCGATCCCCAGGTCGCCTCGGGCAATCATCACACCGTCGGCGTGCTCGATGATCTCCTCGGCGTTGGCGGCGGCCTGCGGCTTCTCGATCTTGGCGATGAGGGGCAACTCGTGCCCACGCTCGCGCAGGCGCTTGCGCACCGGCTCGAGATCCTCGCCGCGGCGCACGAACGACAGCGCCAGGAAGTCGAGCCCCATGTCGATGCCGGCGTCGACCAGCGCCAGGTCGTCCTCGGAGACGGCGGGCAGCGAGACCGTGACGTTGGGCAGGTTGATGCCCTGACGCGAAGCCACGCTGCCCCCCACCTCGACCTCGGCGTTCACGTCGCCGTCGCGGACGTCCTTGACCCGCAGACGGACGGCGCCGTCGGCCAGGTAGGCCACGTCGCCCTCCTGCACGAGGTCGCCGAGTCCCTTCCAGGCCACCGGCAGCCTGTCGGCGGTGCCCTCGGACTGGTCCTGGCTGAGCACCACGTCCGCGCCGCGGCCGAGCTCAGCCACGCCCCCAGCGACCGGCCCCAGGCGCAGCTTGGGGCCGGGGAGGTCACCGAGGATCGCCACGACCCGACCCACCCTCTCGGCCGCCGCGCGGATCCGGTCTGCCGTCTCCGCGTGCTCGGTGGCGCTGCCGTGAGCGAAGTTCAGGCGGGCCACGTCGAGGCCCGCGGCCACTAGGCGTTCGAGCACCTCCGGCTCTCTGGAAGCCGGCCCGATGGTGGCCACGATCTTGGTCGAGCGCATGCGGCGTCGGACCCTACCGTCGCCCCGGCGAGCACCGCCGCTTGTGTCTTTGTGCCACTTGCCCGACCACTTCCGAAAAGGCCGCTCTTAGCGGCGGGGCTTCGAAATTGCTGTTGACGCTCCGCGCCCCCTCGGCTTTATTTGGACCGCGTCCCGACGGGTTGACACAAACCCACGGGTGAGGGAAAGGTGGCGGGCGGCGGCTCTCGCAGCAGCGCGTCTCCATGCCTTCCTTGCTCAGGTTTGGTCGGCCGGTCGCGCGACGGGAACTGCGTCCTGGAAGCGAATTCGCACGGTGAGTGCGCGGAGGTTTGACGGGCTATATGACCACGGTCGATGCTGGGCAGAACCTGAAGGCACTGAAGCAGGCTAACCGGGTCCGGCTGGCCCGGGCAGAGCTCAAGCGGCGGGTCAACGCCGGCGCGGTGAGTGTGTCCGCGGTGGTCCTCAGTTGTCCGTGGGAAGCCCACTCGATGGAGGTCGGCGACCTGCTGACCAGCCAGAAGCGTTGGGGCCGCGAACGCTGTAGGCGGCTGCTGACGCGCGTCGCGATTCCCGAGAACAAGCACATCGGGACGCTCACCGAGCGCCAGCGGATCGCGCTGACGGATGGGTTGGCGGGCCGCGCCGCCGAGCGCGCGAAGACGTCAGCGCCTTCAACGGTGCGCTGGGCGGCGTAGGGACTCGGGCTTGCTGGCTCAGCCGCTGTCGCGCGGCCAGGTCCATCGGCCGTCCGTGGAGCGGCGGGGCACCCCCTAGCCGACGGCGCGTTGGCCGAGCTGCTCCAGCGGCTCGTCCACCGTCATGCCCGGACCGGCCGTGGCCAGCTCGAGGATGTGGCCGTCGGGGTCGCGCAGATAGACCGACCTGAAGTAAGTGCGGTCGAGCACCTCGGTGCACTGCACGTCGCGCGACTCCAGGTAGGCCCGCCACCCCTCGAGCTCCTCGTCGGAGCCGACCGAGAAGGCGACGTGGTGGGTCGAGCCCACGCCGACGGTGCCCTCGTCCAGCTGGGGGTACTCGAGGCAGGTGATCATCGTGCCGGGCCGACCCTCCTCGTCACCGAAGAACAGGTGGCGCGCCGAGCGGTCGTCCTCGTTGACCGTCTGCTTCACCAGCCTCAGGCCCAGCACGTTGCGGTAGAAGTCAACCGAGCCCCGCACGTCCTTGACGATCAGCGTGACGTGGTGCAGGCCGCCGAGGACAAGGCGGCGGGGCTGTTCGGCCGAGGCTTCCACGCCGCGGCACTCTAGTAATCGTGGGAGTGGAGGATCGCGGGATCGGTCATCTAACGGAAGCTCAGGCCGCCCGAGCGGCGGCGAAAGAGCTGGCGCAGCCCGTAGAAGCTCGTGGCGAAGACGAGCACGCCGATGATCAAGAGCACGCCGAGCGTGTGCGGGCCGGGGCCGAGTGCCAGAACCGTGACGACGGCAAAGGCCGCTGCGCCGGCGAGCATGGTGGTGTGGGAGCGAAAGCCGGCCAGGTGCTCGCGTACGGCCAGCTCGAGCCCGCCGAGCGCGGCGATGATCAGGCCCCCGCCAATGCGCTCGTTGCGGGTATCGCCGTCCGAGAGGGCGCCCCAGACGATTACACCGATGCCGAGCGCGACCAGGAGCTCAGACAGCGGGAAACCGCCCCAGGGAGCCTCCGGGCGCTCGTCGGCACCCGGCCGTCCGGCAACCCGCCGCGAAGCCAGCCGGGCCTTGCCCAGAGGAACGGCCTCCGTGCGGCGCTCGCGGCGCACAGCATCGCGCTCGGCGCGCGAGCCGAGCTCCCCGGCGCGCTTGCGGCTGCGCTTACCCACGGACGGGCACGGGTGTCAGATGGCTAACGGGCAGCCGGAGCTGATGCGCACCCGCCACCAGCTCATCAGCATTCCCAACACGCCCCAGCGCGGGCGGACGTGCCAGTGCTTGCAGCCCGACTCGCCGATGTCCTCGTTGGAGACCCGGACCCACCTGTGCTGGTCGGGCTCGAGGAGCATCGTCTCGATGCGCCGACGGTTCTGGTCTTCGACGTAGGTGCGGTCGCTCAAGGAGCGGCGGGTCTGGCTCAGGCGATCGGCCAGGTCGTCGCGCAGCGCCTCGAGCTCGGCGAGCGAGAGCACCCGCGGACCGCCCCGAGATGACACCGACCACTCGAAGCCTTGGCGCGGCCAGGTCGAGCAGAACAGCTGGGAGAGCTCAGACTCGAGGCGCGCGATCTGCTCGAGCATCGTCCGGCGCGCCGGCCGCTCGTCAGGAGCGGTGCGCGGAAGGACCGGGAGCGGCGAGGGCAAACGGACGTGGTGGGCCCGTGGCGGTTTGGCTGTGCGTCCGGCGGCAATGTCGGGCACCTTTGCTCCTCCCAGCGAGACTGGCCGATCAGGGTACCAGCGGGCCATCCCCGCCTACTGATGTGCCCGAAGCAGATCTGAGGCGGTCCACAGCGCCTCCTCCACGGAGATCGCCGGTACGCCCTTCACGCGCAGCGCCACCAGGACCATGCGGCTGGTCCTGCGGGTCACGCCACGTTCCTCGGCGATCTCGCCGAAGAGCACCGACAGCGGGCGGTCTTCGTCGGCCACGACGATCTGGCGGGCGGACAGCGGGCGCCCCCCTCCGCCCAGCGCCTCGCCCTTCTGCGACAGCCGCAGCCCGAGGTGCTCGCCAACCTTGTCGGCGTCGAAGGCGATCACCGGCACGCCCGTCTCCACGGTGGCGACCACCAGCGCGTCGTCGAGCAGATTCTGGCTGCGCAGGCCGCCCCGCTCCAGGCGTTCGATCGCGATCCGCTCGACAGGCGTGCGGTCGGAGTCCGGGTCCACGCCCACCTGGCGGAAGAAGACCCGGTAGGCCCAAGGCACCGGGTCCTGGCGCATGTGGACCACCTTCGAGCCGGTGAAGCGGTCGCTGAGCTCACGCAAGCGTTCGCGCACGGTGAAGGGGCTGCGGCCCGAGCGCGCCTGCACGTGCACGAAGTCGAGCCCCAGCTCGGGAAACTCCTCGGCGAGCTCGACCTCGATCCAGCCCTCCCTGAGCTCGGGCTCGCTCACTGAGCGAGGCGACGCACTCGATCTCGCAGCTGCTGCTCGGTGAGGTTGCGAAGTGTCACGGCGGCCACTTTCCCGTCGCCGCCCGAGAACACGGTTGTCGGACACACGCCGATGCCGTACAGGTTGGTCACCGCGCCGTCGCGGTCCAGCCCCACCGGCAAGGTCCAGCGGCGGCGCCGGACCAGCTGCACCGCCTCGTCGTGCTCCAGCCCGCTCAGCACCACGGCGAAGCTCACGTCCGGGAACGCGCGGCGCATACGCTCGACTCTGTCCACCTGCGGCTCACAGTCGGTGCCCTGGGTCACGACGAACGTCAGGACGGCGGGGCCACCGCGGAGCTTGCAGGAGTTCAGCACCTGCTCGCTGGCGACCGCGCACGCCGGGACCTTGCCCGCCCCATCGGGACACGGAGTGCGCTGGCAGAGGTTGGCGTCGCCCACCAGGGCCCCGCTCGCCAGCGGAGCGGCGAAGGCGGGCAGAGGGCTTCCCTGCTTGGGCCCGAGCACCGCCTTGCCGCGGTTGGGCACGGCGTTGAGCAGGAGCACCGCGACGATGACCATCAAGGCCCCGATGCCCACCGCCCATGCGTAGCGGTTGCGCGGCCGCGCGGGTTCGGGGCGCCGCGGCGGCTCCTCGGGATCGACGCGATCGCGCTCGGCCAGCTCATCGCCGATCGACTCCGCCCGGGTGCGCTCGCGCTGCCCCCCGAGGTCGGCGAACGGGTCGTCAGGCACGAGACCCGCGCCTGCGGCCCAGACGCGGCGTGCGCAGCGAGGGACGGGGTCGCCGCAGGCGCCCCCGCGAGCGGCCCTCCCACAGCTCGTGGGCCAGGCGCCGGGGATCGAGGTCGCGGAGGGTGATCGGTCCGTGCTCCTCAGCCCAGAGCAGGGCCGCGGGGAGCACGAGGAGCACTCCGATCAACGACACGCTCAGGTCCACCACGGTCACGATCCCGAAGTCGCGCAGCATCGTGATGTCGGACAGGATGAGCACCGCAAAGCCCGCGATGGCCGTGGCGCCCGAGGCGAGGACGGCCGCGCCCGTTGAGCCGTAGGTGAGCGCCAGCGCGCGCTCGGGCCCCGCGCCCCGTTCACGCTCCTGGGTGTAGCGGGCCGACAACAGCACGCTGAACTCGGTGGAGATCGCGATCACGAGCGCCCCGAGTGTCACGGACATCGGGTTGAGGTCCACCTCCAGCGGCCCGGGCAGGAGCCCGAGCACGAACAGCACACCGGCCGACCACCCGGTGGCGAGCGCGATCGGGATGAGCGCCACGAACGCGGCTTGACGCGAGCGGCGCAACGCCCAGAGCACCAAGAACACCGCGAGCAGCGCGGCCACGAGCGTAAACAGACGCCACAGGGGCGAGGAGAGCCGGCCGTTGGCCTCGGCCACCAGCACCGGCAGCCCCACCACTCTGGCGTCCACGCCGGGCGGTGGGTCGAGCCTCTCCTTGAGGTTGTCCACCACCTCGCGCTGGCGGTCCAGCGACTGCAGGCGGATGCCGAAGGCGAGGTTCGCGGTCTTGCGGTCCCGCGTGATCGCGCCCTGCTGGAAGTAGGTGGGTACAACGTCCAGCAACTGGTTGACCTGCTGGCGCTGCGGTGGCGCACCGGCCTGGAAGAGGTCGGTGAGCGAGAACGCGGGGCAGAGGTCGGGAGGGTTGCGCTTGTCGAGGCAGCTGTCGCGCTTGGCGCGCTCGAAGCCGGCGTCCTTGAGCACCCTCTCCTGGAAGCGCCCCATCCACCCCAGCACGGCCGGGTCGGTCACGTCGGGCGCCCGCACCGTCACGTCGATCTCGCCGGCGATGCCCGTCTCGGCCTGCAGCGCGTTCACGTCGCGCAGCGCCGGGAGGTCCTGGGGCACGAGCTCCCGGATGTCGGAGATCACCTCGCTCTGGGTGTCGACCGCCAGACCCACCACCGCCACCATCAGTCCGATGCCGAGCACCTTGCGCGGCCGGGCCATCGAGAACGCAAGCGCGCGCTCGGCGCGGTCGGCGATCCGGTCGCGCGCGCTGTCCGCGCGCCCAAGGACGGCCAGGGCAACCCGGGAGGTCGAGATGCGGCGCCCCAGGCGGCGAAGCGCGGCGCGCAGGCGGGGCGCCACCGGCGGCACCTCCGGTCGCTC
>JACCZR010000195.1 GCA_013695855.1 Thermoleophilaceae bacterium | reverse complement strand
GCCGCCGCCTGTGCGCGGCGGGCGGTCCCCGATGCCTTGAGCGCTTCGATCACCTCCCCGGCCACTCCACTCTGCGTGAGCGCCGCCGCTTGACGCTCGGCCCCGCGGTCGCGCGCTTCGGCTGAGTGGTCGCGCGCCAAAGCGCTGAGATCCCGAAGCCGGGCGGACTCGTCGCGCTGAATCGCCTCGCGCGAGCGGGTCAGCACGGTTGCGGCGCGGGTCGCGGCGCAGAGCCCGCGCTCCACGGTGGCATCCGCACGCTGCTTGCGGGAGGCGTCGTAGGCGCGCTCTGAGGAGGGGTCCTTCGGGGTTTTTGCCTGCTCTCGATCAGCAGTGGCCTGGTCTTGATCGGAGGCCCGCTGATCCTCGTCCGCGAGCCGCCGATCGGTCTCGGAGGCGGCCTCGTCGATCTCGGAGTGAGTCTGGTCGGCGTCTGAGCTGGTCTGGTCGCGGTCTGAGACCGTCTGGTCGCGGTCTGAGACCGTCTGGTCGGCGAGGGCTTCCTGCGCATCGGGCTCGAGCTTGATCTCGGCGGGCGCCAGAGGCTTTGACCGTGCACGCTTTGGTGGGTGGCCGTCGCTAGACATCCTCAGCCCGCCTGGCCTTGCGGGGGCACGGAGGGGGAGCCCCTTTCCGTTCGCTGGGGGAGCTGCGTGAATGAGGCGTTCACGCCCCCGCGACGGCGTTCCTGGAAGATCGACTGCGAGGGGTCAGGTCGCTGGCCTTGATGGACGATCAGGGCGCTCCCGCACACCGGGCACGGCTTCGGAGCGCAGGCAGCCTTGTAGAGCTTGAGGGAACAGCCGGGGCAGCTGAGGTAGGGCAATGTCGATCCTGACTCCGGGAGGTCCGCCCTCAAATCCGAAGCCCGAATGGCTCCGATCGGCGGGGCGTCCCATCGGATTGCTCGTGGCCCTTGGCAGCTCGCGGTGGCGCGCAGCTTCGGGTCGGATGTTTGAGCGGTATCGGCAGAGAGAAAGCAGACCTTTAGCCCCAGCGCGGATTTTTTCTTCCGACCTCCGTCTGGGGACTACTCCTCTTCCTCGGCCAGCAGCGGGAAGGCGACGGTGAACGTCGACCCGTCCACGGAGAGCGTCCCCCCGTGGCGCTGGGCGGTGGACTCCACGATCGCGAGGCCGAGCCCTGAGCCGGGACGCGAAGCTGCGTCCTGCCCTCGCCAGAAGCGCTCGAACAGGTTGGCGCCATCTTCGGCCCGGGGCCCCGGGCCCTCGTCGGACACGCTGAGGAACGCACTGCCGTCCTCGGCGCCCACGGTCAACCCGACCGTGCCGCCCGGGGGCCCGTGGACGACCCCGTTGTCCACGAGGTTGCGCGCCGCGCGGACCAGGGCGTCGCGGTCGCCGGCGACGGTGACCGCAGCCAGGTGCCCGAGCTTCACCTGCTCGCTGACCGGCGCGGCAGTGCGCGCGACCTCGTCCAGGCGCACCGGGGTCATGGGCGCGCGCTCGGTCTGCGCTCGCTCGAGCACCAGCAGGTCGTCGACGAGGCGGGCGAGCCGAGCGGTGTCCGCGCGCAGGTCGGCCAGCACCTCCTCATTCGCCCCGTGGCTGGCCGCGTACTCGACGTTGCCCAGCAGCGCGGTGACGGGCGTGCGAAGCTCGTGGGAGGCATCGGCCAGGAAGCGGCGCTCAGCCGCGCGTGCTCCCTCCAGCGCGCCCAGCATCCCGTTGAGCACCGCCGTGAGCTCAGAGATCTCGTCGCCGGCCGTGGTGGGCGGCAGCCGGCGCGAGACGTCCGCGGTCCGTTCGATCTCCCTCGCGCCGCCGACCAGCCGGCGCAGCGGCCGCAGTCCACGGCGGGTGAGAAACCAGGCCAGCAGCGTCGTCAGCGCGGCAACGATCAAGGCGCTGACGGTGAGCAGGGCGCTCAAGCGGCGCGTGGCCGCCTCCAGGTCGGCGGTGTCCGAGGCCACGATGACCACGCCCCCCGAGGCTTCGCCGCTGACCCTGGCGATCGGAGCCGCGTAGAGGCGGATCGACCTCCCGCCCACGGTCACCGTCTCGAGACCCGCCCGGCCTTCCCGCCGTGCCCGCTCCACCAAGCGGTCACGAGGCAGCAGCCGGGCGCCGAGCGCGACCGAGCGGGCGAGGATGCGACCACGCGAGTCGAGCACCTCGACATTGACCTGGCGCCCGCCGGCCGGAGCCTCGAGCGCACCGGGCGTGGTGAGCACGGCGGGGGCCGAGACCGCCAGCCGCGCGACGTCTCCCGCGCGCTGGCGCAGCGCTCGGTCGAGCGAGCCGTTGAGCTCGCGGTCGGTGATGAGGGACGCCAATGCGCCGAAGGTGGCCAGCGCCGCGAAGATCGACCCGGCGGCGGCGAGCACCAGGCGAGCGCGGAGAGAGCGCAATCTCACCGGGTGAGCATGAACCCCACGCCGCGGACGGTTCGGATCAGCGAGGGCTCGCCCAGCTTGGCCCGCAGCCGGGTGACGTAGCGGTCGACGACGTTGGGAGCCGCCTCGTCGCGCCAGACCTCGGCGAGCGCCCGCTCGCGGCTGAGCACCTGGCGCGGCTGGCGCATGAGCAGCTCCAGCAGCTCCACCTCCCTCCCGGTCAGCTCCACCGCGGCTCCCGCGCGCGACGCGGTACGAGTCGAGAGGTCCAGAGCCAGGTCGCCGAAGGTGAGCGTGGCCGCGGCTCGGGCGCTCCGGCGCGTCAGAGCGCGCAGCCGCGCCGTCAACTCCTCGGTGGCGAACGGCTTGACCAGATAGTCGTCGGCGCCGGCCTGCAGGCCCGCCACGCGGTCGGCCACCGCGTCGCGGGCGGTGAGCATGAGCACGGGCACCTCCAGGCCCTTGGCTCGCAGGCGCCGGCACACCGCCACGCCGTCCATGCCGGGCATCTTGACGTCGAGCACCACCACGTCGGGCACCACACGCTCGAGCGATACGAGCGCGCTGGGACCGTCGGCCACGGCCTCGACCTCGAACCCCGTGACCGCCAGCGTGCGCGCGAGCATCCGGCGCAGCGAGGCGTCGTCGTCCACCACGAGCACCCGCTCCGCCTCAGCGGGCACGGTCTCAGCCCCCGGCGACGTCGCGCCGCTGGAAGACGAAGTAGGACCCAATCAGGGCGGGCACCGCGTAGAGAGCGCACACCCAGACCGAGCGGATGATCGGCCCCCAGTCGGCCGGCGTGCGCAGCAGGCCCTGCCACGCGTCGAACTGCGAGCTCAACAGGTACGGCTCGAGCCCGCCGAGGCCGGGGAGGATCGCGATGAGCTGCAAGAGCAGCGAGAACAGCAGCGTCCCGACGATGGCCGCGGCACTGTTGCGGGTCACCGCCGACAGCAGCAGCCCTATGCACGCGATGGAGAGAATCGGGATCAGGTAGAAGCCGAGGCTCGCCGCCACGAGCCCGAGCGCCGTGGGGGCCGAGACGCGCGTTCCCGACAGGGTGGTGAGCGGGTTGAAGCCCGAGACAATGCAGCCGGCCACGATGGCCACCACCCCGCTCAGGAGGATGGCCACGGTCGCGTAGGAGCCCGCGGCCAGCACCTTCCCACGCCAGATCTGGCCCCGCCCGAGCGAGCGGGTGAGGATCGTCTTCAGCGTCCCGTTGTGGTCCTCGGAGGCGATGATGTCGCCGGCCACGAGGGCGGTGATCAACGGGTAGAGCCAGATCGAGCCGAACAGCAGGAGGACGAGCGGGATGGCCAGGCCGCTGGTCTGGATGTAGCGGCCGAACGGCACGTCGTCGGGGCCCCCGCTCTGAACGCTGGTGGCCACCGCGAAGATGATCGGCACCGCCACGGCCGCGCCCAGGCCGAGGTAGGTGCGCTTCTGAAAGCGCAGCTTGCGCAGCTCCCAGCGAAACACCGTCAGCGCCGTGGGGCTCACGCAGACCCGATGGCCGCGGGCTCGGTCGCCGGCTCCTCGGCGGGCGGCGAACCCTCGGTGAGCGAGAAGAACAGGTCCTCGAGGCTCACCGTCTGGGGAGACAGCGCCCGGATCAGCACGCCTCCCTCCACCAGGGCGCCGGAGAGGCCGGCCACAGTCTCCTCGTCGGCGCAGAAGCGCACGTCGTTGCCCTCGACGCGCGCGTCGGCGATGCCGGGCTCGCGGCGGCAGATCTCGAGGGCGAGGTCGTCGTCGGTGGTGCGCAGGTGGTAGGTCTGGCTGGCGTTGCGATTGAGATCGGCGATCGCGCCCTCGTAGACGATCGATCCCGAGCTCACGATCGCCACCCGGTTGCACAGCTCCTCCACCTCGTTCATCAAGTGGCTCGAGAGAAGCACGGTCATCCCTGCGTCGGCCAGCCGCCTGATCAGCCGGCGCATGTCGCGCATGCCCGCGGGGTCGAGCCCTGTGGCCGGCTCGTCGAGCACGAGCAGCCGGGGCTCGCGCAGCAGCGCGGCGGCGATGCCCAGCCGCTGGCCCATCCCGTGTGAGTAAGCCCCGACGCGGTCCTTTGCCCGATCGGTCAGCTCGACGGTCTCGAGCGCAGCGGGGATGCGTGAAGCCGCCCGTCCGCCGTCGAAGTCCGCGAGCAGCTCCAGGTTGCGGCGGCCGCTGAGGTAGGGATAGAAGCGCGGGGCCTCGACGAATCCGGCCACTCCGTCCAGGGCCTTCACGCTGCGCGCAGGGTCGCGGCCGAAGAGCCGCACCGTGCCCTCCGTCGGGTGGATGAGGCCCAGCATCATGCGCAGCGACGTGGTCTTCCCAGCGCCGTTTGGGCCCAGATAGCCGTAGACGTCGCCGGCCTCGACGGTGAGGTCGACCCCGTCGACCGCCGTCAGCTCGCCGTAGCGCTTGACCAGCCCTCGGACTTCTATCGGCGCGCCGTCGGGCTCAGGCTCAGAGCCCACGCGCGGCTGCCTCCGCCGCCGCGGGCGGCACCGAGCCCAGCACCGTGTAGTCCACGCCGCCACGGCTGAAGCGCACGATGGTTCCCAGGGCGGTGTCGAGCTCCTCTCCGGTGGCCCCGTTGATCGAGACCTTGGGCAGATCGAGGTCCCTCATCCGGTCGCGCTTGCCGCGCTCCGAGCGGTCCGAGCGTTCGGTGGCCTGCTGGATGACCGCTATCCCGCCGAGCCCGCGACCGTAGGTGACCACGGCGCCGGGACGGCCTTCGTGGTCGATCAGCCGCACCTCCTGGCGCGGGAGTCCCACCAGGCGCCCGGGGGCCGAGAGGGAGAAGGGCACCGCCCGGTCCACGGCGGCGGCCCCGGTCACCGGGCGCCTGTCCCGGCGGCCCTTGCGCGAGCGCTCGCCCGGCTTGCCGTCGTCCAGAGTGACCCTCTTGGCCCGTGCCGGCGGCTTGGCGTCGAAGGTCGAGGCGGGCACGGCGCCAAACGAGATGTCGGTGGCTTCGAGCTCGAGGACGGGGCTGGGGTTGCCCTCCGCGTACACGGCGCCGCGCAGCGGGACGCCGCGCGCGGCGTCCCAGGCCAGCTCGGCGGCGCCGAGGCGGCCGCCGTCGTGCTTGGGCCCGACGCGGACGGTGTAGGCCGGGCGGTCCGCCACGGCCGAGGGGCGAGCGGAGGAGACGTTGGCGCGCTGCATCAGCCGGTTCAGGCCCTTCTGGATCCTGGCCAGCGAGGGCGGACCCTTGCGCTCCTTGGCCTCCCGCGCTCCCTCCTCACGAGGAAGCGTGGCGCGGTAGACGGTGTTGTTGGCGGCGTCGTAGAGCGAAGCGGTCTTGCCATCCGAGAGGATCTGCGCGTCACCGGCGTCGGACTGCAACTCCAGCCGCACCCGGTCGCCGCTGATCCACACCCGGCCGCCGGCGCCGGTGAGGAGGGGATCCGAGCCCTGCAGGCTCGAGGAGTCGATGAGCTTGTTGGTGAACTTGATGCGCGCGGTGACGCCCGGCACCTCCGGCGCTCTGACCGCGTCGCGGACGACGGTGGCCAGGGGCTTGCGCGGCGGCAGCGTGGGGCCACCCCCTGCGATGGCGATGGCGGCGCCGGTGGCGCCGAGCACGATCACGACGATGCAGACGGCGAGCAGACGGTGGGTGGTGATGGCACGCAGGTTCATGTGAATGGATCCCCTCCTGAGGTTGGCATCCAAGCTAGGCCCAGCGCTTGAAAGAACTCTGACAGCCAGACGCAGACCCCGCGACCAAGCAAGCGGCCCGCCGGGGCGATAGGCTCGTTGCAGCAGATACGAGCGGGAGGAGGCCGGCCATGACCTGGGAATACAGCGTGCTCGTCGTCGCGAATGTGACGGCTGACTCGCCTGAGCTGATCGAGGCGCTCACCGAGCGCGCCGCCCAGGGCCGCTGCCGCTTCACCCTGCTCATTCCCGCCCCGGTGGTGGGAAGCGCGGGGAGCGAGGCGGCCGCGGCGCGGCTCGACATCGGGCTGGCGCGGATGAAGGAGGCGGGACTGCAGGTGAGCGGCGCCGTGGGCGACCACGACCCGATCGCGGCCGTTCACGACATCTGGGACCCGCGGCGCTTCGACGAGGTCGTGGTGGCGACTTTGCCGACCGGCAGCTCGAAATGGCTCCAGGTCGACCTCCCCCACCGAGTCGCGAAGCTGACCGACGTCCCGGTCAAGCACGTGGTGGCCCGCCCACCGCCGCCCGAGCCCAAGACTCACAAGCGCGAGGAGCCCGAACGCCTGGGCCTGCTTTCGCCGTTCGGCGCGGTCACGGGGCGGGGTCGTTGACCTCGCGGGGCTGATGCTCGAGGACTCCGGGTAGGGCGCTGCCCGACGACGAGCTGCGCGGGAGGGTCGCGCGGATTGAGGGCCACGCGCGGTTGCTGCTCTTTACAGGCAGCAGAACGACAACAACACATGGCTAGCATGCGGTCGGTTCGCTGCTCAAGAGGAGCAACGAGATGTCCTGAACAGGCCGACTCCCAAGTCTCGGTTAGAGCCTGGCAATGATCCATGATCACAGTCCAACCATCCGTCGGCGAACGTTCTTAGATGAACAAGGCTTCCAGCTGGCTGATTGGGGCTATCACATTCGGGTTCACCCTACTGGTCCCCTGTGGAGCAGCTGCGAATCCTGTCGTGCGGGGGGATTACCCAGATCCGGGTATCGCAAGGGTTGGCAAGCAATTCTGGCTGGCAACCTCAGAGAGGTATCGCGGCTCTAAAGGAGTATTTCCTCTTTTCCGCTCTTCGAATCTCTATAACTGGAAGCGAGCAGGTTCAGCGTTCCGAAAGCCGCCCCGGGGAACGAACGGCAGTTACTGGGCGCCTGAGTATTTCCGCTACGGGAAGCGGACATACATGTATTACACCGCCCGCTACCGGGACAAGCTGTGCATAGCCAGCAGCGAAGTCACAAGACCGTATGGCTATCGCGACCGGGGCGTGCTTTTCTGCCATAACAGAGGGGCTATCGATCCCTTTGTGATCCGGAGTAGCGGCGGCAAGGTATGGCTTGTCTGGAAGAGTCAAAGGAACTCTAAGATGGACCCTTCCAGGATTTGGATGCAGAGAGTGTCTATAAATCGCAACTCCGTCCTCGGGCGACGGATCAAGGTCATGACGGCATCTCCCCGAGGCTGGGAATCGGGGGTCATAGAGGCGCCGTCGCTATTTCGCCGCGGCGGTTACTGGTATATGGTCTATTCGGGGTCCGATTGCTGCGGGGTAAATTGCTCGTATGGAGTAGGCGCGGCGAGATCTCGCCACCTCACGCGAGGGTGGGAGCGATACCCAGGCAACCCCATTCTGAGAGGTGACGGGCCCTGGAAGTGCCCCGGGCACGGGAGCCGCATGGCGGTAGGCGGGGAGGACTACTACGTGTATCACGCCTACAACTCCACTTTCAGGAAGAGGTCCCTGCTTCTGGACAGGATTCGTTGGGTGAACGGGTGGCCTACCATTGGAAATGGGTTCCCAGCAAGATCCGCCCCTCGCCCGCTCGTCGGTTGACTGGATTTCTGCATGAGAGCAAGCTGTACGGCCGCGTCCGCAGCGGGCGGCGCACGGTCCCCTCGGCGGGCGCGTTCTACTCGCTCGTGATCCACGTCCTCGCCCCCCGGCAAGTGGGGCAGCTTCCCGCCGGCATCTGGCTTTTCGACGGCGAGACGGGAGAGCTCGGGCTCGTGAGCGAGGAGCCGGTGACCGCCGCCGACGCCTTCGTCCCTACGACGCCCACGACGCCCTTCTGCACTCGGGCAACCCGGTGATCGTGGCCTCCGCCGAGGTCGAGCGGCCGGCGTTCAAGTACTCCAACCGCGCCTACCGCTTCGCCTTGATGGAAGCGGGCGCGGCGATGCAGATGGCCTACCTGGTGGGCGCCGAGGCCGGCATCCCCGTGAGGGCGATCGGCGGCGTGGACGAGGCGTCTGCCACCCGGCTGCTCGGCCTGCCGGGATCGGCCGTCCCACTGCTCGGGATCACGCTCGGCACGTGAGCGCTCGCTCGCTCGACCCGCGCTGGCTCGCGGGGGTGATGACGCTCGGGATCCTGTGCGTCGGACCTGAGGACGAGGTGCGCGTCGACCTCGAGGGGCGCTTCGAGGTTAGGAAGGGCCTCGTCGAGCTGCTCGCGGCGGGTGCGACGCCGCAAGCCGTCGCCGCACTGACAGGAGTCGCCGAGGAGGAGGCGGCGGGCCTTCTCGACGAGCTCGAGTCCGCCGGCGCGCTGCGGCGAGGCACCGCCCTTTCACTCCCCGAGCTGTCCTCGCTTCCCCTCGCCGAAGCGATCAGACGCAGCGCCCGCGGCGAGGCCGTCCGCCTTGCCCACACCTCCGAGGAGCTCCTCGTCCTGCCGGAGGGCATCGCCGCCGCCGCCGCGCGGCAGGCGGTCCGGGGCTTCGTAGCGGGGATCGACCCGCCCGGGCGCCGCGCGGTGTACTCCTACCTCGCCATCTGGCGCGAGCACTCGACCGTCGGGGACGTCCCCGACGCCGCTCAGGTGGCCGAGGCGCTCGAGCGGCTGGCCGGGCTCGACGGCCACAGCTTGCACGTGTTCGACCTCCTGCGCGGTGGGGTGAGCTCCCTCCCCGCCGCCGCGCTCTTCGAGCTCGACTGCTCGGCGCCCCACCGGCTGGGACCCCTGCTCGAGCTCCGCGCGCCCGAGCCGATGGCCGGCGGTCAGCTGCAGCTGGTCTCCGCCCGCTACGCCAGCCCGAACCTGCGGGCGATCGGGACCCCGTACGAGGACTGGGCCCGGGGCATGGCCCGCGACGCCGAGCGGGCCACCGTCATGGCCCGCGCGGAGTCCGCCGAGCGCTTCGCCTCGGGGGAGGTCTCACGCGCGCCGCTGGTGCGCGCGCGTGAACGCGACCTTCCCAACGTGCTGCCCACGGCGGAGCTGTACACGCTCAACGAACGCCAGCTCGAGACCGCCACGTGGTGTCGTCGCTACGACCCCGAGGCGGTGCATCACTGGCTGCCCGGCGTCGCCGCCGACGGCGCCCGGCAGTGGGTGATCGCCGACGCCGTCCACTATCCCTTCCCCGACCCGAACGTGGAGGCGCCGCCGGTCGTCGCGGCCTCGAGCAACGGGGTGGCCGCGTATTCGAGCTACGCGGGCGCCCGGGAGCGGGCTCTGCGGGAGCTGGTCGAGCGCGATGCGATCATGTGGACCTGGCTCCAGGGGATCACGCGCGAGCTGCTCGAGGTGACGACCCTGCCCGAGGACGTGCAGGCGCACATCGCCCAGGTCGCTCGGGACGACGGCCTTACGACGGCCCTGGTCAACCTCACGCTCGACACGGACCCGGTGATCCTCTGCGCCATGCACGGGGAGGCCGACCTGCGGCTCGGGGCGAGCTGTGACCCCGACCCGGTGCAGGCCGCCCGCAAGGCCGTGCTCGAGGCGGACGGGATCCGCTACTCGACTCACATCGAAGAAGACCCACCGACCGAGCTGACGCAGGTCGAGCGGCCCAAGGACCACCTGCTGCTGCATCTCCAGCCCGAGCAGCTGGAGGCCGACCGCTTCCTCTTCGGGTCGGACGAGCGCGTCGACGCTCGGGAGGTCCTGGGCGCCGACGCCCCGCTCGAAGAGTCGGTCCGGGCGATCGGCGAGCCCGTCTTCGTCGACCTGACCTGCGTGCCCGCGCGTCCCTTCCACGTCGTGCGCGCGCTGGTGCCGGGCCTGCTCCCGATCTCGTTCGGCTACGACCGCGAGCCGCTCGGAATGCCGCGGCTCGCCGAGAGCAAGCGCCTGCCCGACGGACGGGTACTGGGTCGAGAGCTGGACATTGTGCGCTCGGGACCATATGTTCCTCACCCCTTTCCCTAGACGGAGGTTCGCAGATGGAGCGTTTTTCGATCGAGGTCAGCCGGCGCAGGGTCAAGGCCGGGCGCGAGGCGACGCTGCCGCCGGCCGCCGGCCCGTGCGATTTCACCAACTGCAATACCCCGCCCCCCCCGGTCGGCGGCCCCAGCATGCGGAAGTCCGAGCGCAACCCCGAGCTGCGCCGCCCGCAGGAGCTGTCGCCGTTCAGCGGCGACTAGCGAGCGGGCCGCGCAGCCCGTCCTGACTTCGGATAGGGCGCCCCTGGTGGCGCCCTCTCTGCTTTGCGGGCCCGGCGAGCGCCCAGCGCTCCCGCCCGGGCCGTACCTGGTGGTGGGCCTCGCGCGGGCGGGCGGGGCCGCCTCCTTCACCCGCCGAGCGTGGAGAGCCAGCCCTCGATGAGCCGCCGCGCGATGGCCGCGCGTGGGGGCAACAGCAGGCTGTCGCCGCCGCCGTCGGGCTCGCTCCACGAGTTCTCGCGGGTCGCGTCGGCCACCTCCTCGCGCGCGAACCAGCGCTTGTCCTCGAGCTCGGGGTCGCTGCCGCCGAGCTCGCCGCCGCGCCAGGGCACGGTGAAGCCGAGCATGAGCGAGGCCGGAAAGGGCCAGGGCTGCGAGTCTGGTACTCGGGCCTGCCCACGGTCACTCCCACCTCCTCGAGAACTTCCCGTGCAACGGCCGCCTCGAGGCTCTCCCCCGGCGCCACAAACCCCGCGAGCGCCGAGTAGCGGCGCACGGGCCACATCCTCTGGCGGCCCAACAGAAGGCGATCGTCGCGAGGCCGCGGGCCTGGTCGACGCAATGCCCGACGAGCAGGTGGCGCTACGTCTCGACGCCCTGGCCAACCTTTGCGCGGGAGAGCTGTAGGACGGCGATCCGAGGCGGCCGCCCAAAGGCCTCAATCCACGGCGTGTCCGTTGGCCGTGAGCGCCACGCCGATGTTGCCGCGCGTGGCGTTCGAGTAGGGGCAGACCGCGTGGGCTGCGCGCACGAGCTCCACCGCCTGGCCGGCGTCAGCTTGGAGGCCCGGCACGTGGACGTCCAGCTCCACTCGAGCTTGAAGCTCCTGCCCCCACCCGTCATCACCGACACCCGGGAGTCGACCGAGGTCCCACCCGTATCGACCTTCATGCGGCGGGCGACGGTGGTGACAGCGCTCTCGAAGCACGCCGCGTAGCCCATGGCGAAGAGCTCCTCGGGGTTGGTGCCCCCGCCCTCGCCCCCGAGCTCCGGCGGCATCCGCAGGTCGACCTCGACCGACCCGCTGGTGGTTTCACCGTGTCCCTCGCGGCGCCCGCCGGTGACGTGGGCCTCGGCTGTGTAGAGCATCTTGGCCATGCTGGCTGGACTTCTATCGGTTAGGGTCGTCGTCGTGGGCAGCGTTCGAATCGAGGAGCGTGGTGGTGGCGTGCTGGTGGCCACCATCGAGAACCCGCCGCTCGCCCTCATGGACGACGAGATCGTCGGGGCGCTCGAGGCCCTCGGCCGCCGCGCCGAGAGCGACCCCGGGGTGACAGGGATCGTGCTCACCGGCGCCCACCCTGAGCGCTTCGTGGCCCACTACGAGGTGGCCGAGCTGCTGGCCGGAGCGCGAGCGTCGCCGCCGGTCAGCCGCGGCGCTGCCCGCGGGCTCCTGTCCACGGTGGCCGCGCTGCGGCGCGTGCCTGGCGCGATCGGCGTCCTCGGCCGC
>JACCZR010000162.1 GCA_013695855.1 Thermoleophilaceae bacterium | reverse complement strand
GCGCGATACGCGCCGGGATTGGGTGGAGATGCCTGGGTGCTGAGATCCATCGGATCTTGCCGTGTGTTCATAGACGGAGCTCTATGCCTGTGGATAGACACAGCCGCTACTTTTGGGTGGCTAGGTTCGAGAAATGGCTATAACGCAGACGCAGCTTCGGAGCTTCCTGGCCGTCTTTCGGACCGGGTCCGTGACCGCGGCGGCCGACGAGCTGATCGTCACCCAGCCGTCCGTGTCAGCGGCGGTTTCCGCACTGTCGCGTGAGCTGGGAGTGGACCTGACCGAACGCAACGGCAGGAGCATCCGCCCGACACCGGCGGGAGAGGCCTTCGTCCCATATGCGGCAGACGTCCTCGGGCTTCTGGAGCAGGGCACGCGGGCCTCCCGCGAGGCCGCCCAGGTGGCGGCAAAGGAGCTGCGCATCGCGGCGGTGACGACCGCGGGCGAGTACATCGTGCCGCCGCTGATGCAGGCGTTCTCGGCGTCTCACCCGGAGATCGCCCTGAGCTTGGACGTCGGCAACCGCGAGCGTGTGTTCGAGCGCGTGCGCAGTCACCGCTCGGACGTGGCGGTCGGTGGTCGCCCTCCCAGCGAGGGAGTCCTCGGCGAGTGCTTCCTCGAGAATCCGATCGCGATAATCACGGCGCCCGATGACCCGCTCGCCGGCAAGCACGCGCTGCCGATCGAGGAGTTGGGCGGGCGCCCCTGGTTGCTGCGCGAGGAGGGCTCGGGCACGCGCACGATGACTGAGGAGTTCCTGGCGGCGTATGAGTTGCGACCGCCGCTGCTCACGCTCGGGTCCAACGGCGCGATCAAGGAGGCCGCCCGTGCCGGCCTCGGGGTCTCGCTGCAGTCGCGCCTCACGGCGCGGCTGGAGCTGGAGGTGGGACTGCTGGCGACGATCGACGTCAGCGCCCGGCTGCCGCAGCGGCACTGGTACCTGCTGCGCCCAGAGCACGGACCCCTCCGACCGCCTGTCGAGGAGTTTTTGAGCTTCGTGCGCAGCGAGGGCGGCAAGGCTCTCGAGCGCGTTCGACTCAGGTAGGCGAAGAGCGCGCGAGCGCTCGCGGGATGGCCTGCGCGCTCAGGACTCGACGGGCGTGGCGGCCGCTTGGCGGTCGGACCCGGCCTGGCCGGTCTCAGCGCCGACGGCCTCCGCACTCTGTTGGGGCGGGCTTGCCACCAGCCGCGCGCCGTCGCCTCCCAGCGAGATCGCGGCCCGCGCAGTGGCCAGGTGGTAGAGGATCAGGAGCTGGACGAGCGCGAGCGACTCCGAGCGGTGGAGGTCGATTCCGATCGTGAACTCGCCGAGACGCTGGCTGCGCAGGTGGGTGGCGAAGTGCAGCTTCTCCCAGATCGCCTCTTCGACCTCGGCGGCCCGGTCGCGGTCGATGTCGCCGGGGATGCAGATGTGGCGCTCCGCAGCGCGCTCGACCATCGTGATTCCGCGCGCCTCGTCGCCGACGAAGGCGGACAGGTCCGGGTGGGGGAGCCCCTCGCGCAGGGTCAGCTCGGCGTCGAGCATGTCGGGATCGCCGCTGTCGCTCGGCATGAAGGACACCACCATGTCGGCATGGCGCTTCTGGGGGCGGATGAAGGCGGCCGAGTCCGGCTCACGGCGGTCGAGCTCGGCCAGCACCTCGTCGGTCGTGTAGCCGCGCCTCGAGCAGTCGCGTTGGACCTTCCATCGGCGCCGCAGGTCCTCGGGCGGCGCGAGGAAGACCCGCACGTCGTAGCAGTCGCGCATCTCAGGCGTGTGGTAGCCCAGCAGGCCCTCGACGATCGCGAACCCGTGCGGTTTGACGTAGACGGGCGGACCGAAGGTCCCGTCGGCGTGCTGGTAGACCGGCTTGAGGATCCCCTCGCCGCTTCGCAGGTGGTGCAGGTCCTGACCCATGATGTCGACGTAGTTGCAGCCGGGGTCCAGCGGCGTGATGCTCATCTCGGCGCGCTGCTTGCGGTCGTAGCGGTGGTAGTCGTCGGTGCAGACGTGGGTGACCTGGTCCTCGCCCAGGACTCGCACGAGGCCTCGGGTGATGGTGGTCTTGCCCGAAGCCGAGTCGCCCACCACACCGAGGACGATGGGCCGTCCTCTCACTGCTCCACCGTCGCGGCGTCTTCTTGCACCGCGGCCGAGCCCTCGTCCTCCGCCCGGTGGCCGGACCCGCCCAGCGCGACGGCCGCCTTGGCCGTCACCAGGTGGTACAGGATCACCAGCTGCACGACGGCCAGCGACTCGGAGCGGTGGACGTCGTCGCCGATGGTGACCTCCCCAAGCCGCTCGGAGCGCAGATGGGAGGCGAAGTGCAGCTTCTCCCAGATCGCCTCCTCGATCTCGGAGGCCTGCTCGCTTTCGATGTCGCCGGCGATGTTCACGTGGCGCTCCGAATCGCCCTCGTCGATCGTGATCCCTCGCTCGCCGCTGCCGATGAGCGGTGAGAGATCGGGTTGCGGGACCGTGTCCCGCAGGAGCATCTCGGCGTCGAGGGAGTGGGCCTCGGCACCCTCGCCTTCCTTGAACGACACGACCACGTCGGCGTGACGCTCCTGGGGCCGGATGAACTGGGCCGAGTCGGGCTCGCGCTTGTCGAGCTCGGCCTGGACCTCATCCTCGGTGTACCCGCGCTTCGAGGAGTCGCGCTGGAGCTTCCACTTCAGGCGCAGCTCCTCAGGAGGCGCTAGGTAGACCCGCAGGTCGTAGCAGTCGCGCATGCCCTCGTCGTGGTAGCCCAGCAGGCCCTCCACGATGGCGAAGGGCTTCGAGCCCACGTAGACGGGCGGCCCGAAGGTGCCTCCCGAGTGCCCGTAGACCGGCTTGAGGATGGGCTCACCCTGCCGCAGAAGTGTGAGATGCTGCGAGAGGATGTCCATGTAGTTGGCGTCCGGATGCAGCGGCGTGATGCCGATCTCCGCGCGTTGCTCTCGGTCGTAGCGGTGGTAGTCGTCGGTGGAGAACGCAGTGACCTGATCCTCCCCCAGGATGCCCTCCAGCCCCGCCGTGATGGTGGTCTTTCCCGCCCCTGAGTCGCCCACGACTCCTAGGATTACCGGTCGAGGCACGTGCCCCTCCTCTGTTGCGCCAGTGGCTTCAACTCTTCTCCTGCCCTTCTTCCGCAGCCGAGTGCTCCTCGTCGTCGGATCCCTGCCCCTCGACGTCGTCTCCCTGCTCCTCGACGTCATCGAACACCGAGCTCTTGAGGATGTCGTCGGCCTCGATGGTGATGAGATCCTTTTTGGTGAGCTTCTCACCCGACTCGAACAGCCGGGTGGCCTGCCGCATCCGAGCCCGTTCGATGGCGTTGCGGATGCTGCGCCCGTAGGCGAAGCGCCGCCGCTGGCGCCGCCGCTCGACGTACTGGTGCAACGCGTCGGTGGCCTCCTCGCTCAGCTCGTAGCCCTGCTGGTCGACCATGAGCTCGGCCATCTCCATCAGCTCGTCGGCCGAGTAGTTGGGGAAGTCGATGTGATGGGCGATGCGCGAGCCCAACCCCGGGTTGTCTCCGAAGAACTGGTCCATTCGGTCCTTGTAGCCGGCCATCACCACCACGAGGCTCTGGCGCTCGGACTCCATGGTGGAGAGTAGGACCTCGATCGCCTCTTGGCCGTAGTCGCGCTCGTTCTCCGGGCGGTGCAGGTAGTACGCCTCGTCGATGAAGAGCACGCCGCCCTTGGCCTTTTTGACTGCGTCCTTGGTCTTCGGTGCCGTGTGACCGACGTACTGGCCCACCAGATCGTCGCGGGTGACCGAGACGAGCTGACCCTTCTCGATGTACCCGAGCCGGTGGAGGATGGAGGCGATCCGCATGGCGACGGTCGTCTTGCCCGTCCCGGGGTTGCCGGTGAAGCTCATGTGCAGCGTGGGGCGGGTGGAGGTGAGCTCCATCTGCTCGCGCAGGCGGTCGATCACCAGCAGCGCGGCGATCTCCTTGATCCGCTGCTTCACGGGCACGAGCCCGATCAGGTCGCGGTCCATCTCCTCGAGCACCTCGTGGATGCGCGACTCCTGGACGACCGACTGCACGTCGGCCTCGCCGTCGGAGACCGCCCCGGAGAAGTCCACCGACTCGACCGCCGATCCCTCCCCTGCCTGCTTGTCGGGGGCAATGACCTCGCCGCTGAACTCCTCGGAGGAGGAGCCGCCGTTGCTGCCGCCGGCCTCGGCCTGATCGCCGCCCATCTCGCCCTTACTCTCCGGATCCAGCCATCTGCCGGTCGTGTCGCGCCCGCGGGGGCTCACTAGGACTCGCCGACGCCCTCATCGCTCTCCGGCTTGACGCTCTCGTCCGCCGCCGAGTCGCCGTCGCGGCTTCGCTTGGGGGAGTCCTGGCCCGGCATGGCGTCCTGCACGCCGGCGGCGTCACGCTGAGACGTGATCGAGCCGTCGTTGCCGTAGCGCATGCCGGAGGGGGCCTCCGCGGCGTAGGTGTGGAGCCTGTAGTCCATCGTGCGGTCGTGGGTCTCCTGGCGCTCCAGGCGGAAGCCGGGCTCCTCGGACGGCCGGTTGACCAAGAAGGCGAGCTTCGTGGTCTGCTTGCCCAGGCCGCTGTCGTAGCAGACCAGCTTCACGTAGTGGTTGGGGTAGGCCTCGCGGCAGTCGTTGATGTCCTGCAGGACCGGGTCGACCTCGTCCTCTCCGAGGTCGAAGTTGGGCTGCTTCCACATCTCCCACAGATAGTTGCGGGGGTGCGGATCGTCGGTGTACTCGACCATCACGGCCCACTGGTGCTCTAGCGCGTAGGCGAGCTGCTTCTCGATGTCCTCGTCGCTCAAATCCGGCAGGAACGAGAACGTGCCTTGGCTGACTCTCATTGTCTATCTCCTCTTGTCGAGCGCGTTCAGCTGCTGGATGTCTCGGTGGGGACTTTGTCCGCCGTGTCGGTCGACTCGAAGTCGAACGTGATGTCGCTCCAGACATCCAACGCCGACTTGAGCTCGGGGCAGCCCTTCGCCGCCTCTTGGAGGATGTCGGGACCCTCCTCGACGAAGTCGACGCCCTCGTTGCGCGCCTTGATCATCGCTTCGACGCCCACGCGATTGGCGGTCGCACCGGCGGCGACCCCCATCGGGTGGCCGATCGTCCCGCCGCCGAACTGCAGTATGGTGTCCTCGCCCAGGTAGTCGAGTAGCTGGTGCATCTGGCCGGCGTGGAT
>JACCZR010000006.1 GCA_013695855.1 Thermoleophilaceae bacterium | reverse complement strand
CTCGAGGGGGAGCGGCTGACCCTGGCCGCCGGTAGGGCGGCGCCCGAGGAGCCCCCCGAGGGCCAGCTGCTGCCCGCCGACGACGCCGAACCGCTGCGCTTCGCCGCCTACAGCGGGGGTGACGAGGTGGTGGTGGGCGAGGCCGAGACCCTCGCGGCCGTAGCCCTGGCGGTAGGCAAGCGCCCGCTGGTGGCCCACGACTGGAAGACGATCGCCTCCTCCGAGCGCTTCGAGGGCCACGTGGAGCTCGAGCACGACACGATGCTCGCCGCCTACCTGATCGACCCCGCTCGCCGCGGATACCAGCTGGCAGAGCTGGCCGAGGGGGAGGGGATCGGCGCCGAGGTCGATGGCGGGGACGGCGTGGCCGCCGACGCCGTCGTGACCCGCGTGCTGGCCGAGCGCCAGCGCGAGCGCCTGGAGGCCGACGGCCTGACCCGGCTGCTCCACGAGGTCGAGCTGCCGCTCGTGGACGTGCTGGTGGAGATGGAGCGCGCGGGGGTGAAGCTAGACGTGGAGACCGTCAGGACGATCGCCAAGCGCGTGCAGGGGGAGGCCGACGCCCTGGAGCGGGATGTCTGGATGCTGGCCGGCGAGGAGTTCACGATCGGCTCGCCCCAGCAGCTGGCGGAGGTCCTGTTCACCAAGCTGGGCCTCTCCAAGAAGCGCCGCGGCAAGACGGGGTTCTCCACCGACGCCCGCGTGCTGCAGGCGATCCGCTCCGAGCACGAGATCATCCCGAAGATCGAGTCATGGCGCGAGCTGACCAAGCTCAAGTCGACCTATCTCGACGCCTTCCCCGAGCTCGTCGACCCCGATGGCCGGCTGCGCACGACCTTCAACCAGGCGGCCGCCACCACGGGCCGGCTGTCGAGCACCGACCCGAACCTGCAGAACATCCCCATCCGCACCGAGCGCGGCCGCGAGATCCGTGCCTGCTTCGTGGCCGAGGAGGGCAACCGCCTCATCTCGGCCGACTACTCGCAGGTGGAGCTGCGAATCCTGGCCCACATCGCCGGCGAGCCGGTGCTCAAGGAGATCTTCGAGCGCGGCGAGGACGTGCACACCGCTACCGCCGAGCAGATCCTGGGGGGGAAGCCGGACCCGGGCACGCGCTCGAAGGCCAAGATGGTCAACTACGGGATCGTCTACGGCCTCTCGGCCTTCGGCCTGGCCGACCGCCTGGGCATCTCCCAGGAGGAGGCGGGCGAGTTCATCGATCGCTACCTCGAGCGCTTCCCCAAGGTGCGCGAGTTCATCGACGGCACGGTCGAGCACGCCAAGGAGCACGGACACGTGACCACGCTGTTCGGGCGCATCCGGCGCATTCCCGAGCTGCGCTCCCGCCAGCGCCAGACCCGGCTGCTGGGCGAGCGCCTGGCGGTGAACATGGTCATCCAGGGCACCGCCGCCGACATCATCAAGGTGGCGATGGTGCGTTGCCGCAACGAGCTGCGCGACGCCGGCCTCCAGACCACGCTCGTGCTCCAGATCCACGACGAGCTGCTGTTCGAGGCGCCTTCGGGCGAGGTGGAGCAGGCCTGCCAGATCGTGCGCAGCGAGATGGCCGGCGCCTTCGAGCTCGACCCGCCCCTGGAGGTCGACGTGGCCAGCGGCCGCGACTGGCTGGAAGCCAAGTGAGAACCTCGACCGGCGGTGCTCGCCCGACCATCGCTCGGGCTGCGCTCCGGCGGTAGGCCGCATGGACAAGACGCCGATCGCAGTGATGGCGACCGTGTTCGCCGGCGGCTTCATCGCCCTCCAGGCGCCGATCAACGCCGGCCTGGGCAAGGCCGTGGGCAGCATCCCCGCTGCTTCGATCTCCTTTGCCATCGGCACCGCGGCACTCGTGGCCATCACGCTGCTGGTGGCCGGCGGCTACGGGAAGATCGGTGCGATTGGAGGCCTGCCCTGGTACTACCTGCTCGGCGGGCTGCTGGGTGCCGTCTACGTGACCACCGCGCTCATCGCGGTGCAGACCCTGGGAGCCGGCGGGGTGACCGGGGCCACAATCGCCGGCCAGCTCGCGATGTCCGTGGTGCTCGACCGCTTCGGGGCGTTCGGGCTCGAACAGCGCGAGCTCAGCCCGCTGCGGCTGCTCGGCGTGGGGCTCCTCGCGGTCGGCACGATCCTCGTCGTGCGGGAGTAGCCTTTCACCGAGCGAAGGAGGTAGGCCATGCATCAGGAGATCGGCGCCGACTCAGGCCAGACCGAGGGCCGGCCCGGCGGTCGGAATGAGGCCCCGGCCGTCCGCAGCGGGAGGGGCGGCCTTCCAGCGCTCGCGGAACGACACCGGCCTGCTCACCCGGCCCGATCGCGAGCGGCGCGGGTTTTGAGCAGCGCTTGCGGGCATCCCTGCCTGCGCCGCTGAGAACGGTGGCCGCATCCAGCGGCCTTGACCGGGCCGGCTTCGCCGGACCTCTTACGGGCAGGCCTCAGGCGGCTGCGCGCTGCGGGCCCGTGCGGCGGGCCCGGGGAGGCGTGCCCTCCGCCACCAGACGGTGGTGGGCGATCTCCAGGTAGTGGCCAAAGGACCAGTGGGTGAAGCGGCGAGCGCCCAGCCCGCCGATGGCCTGGCGCAGCAGCCGCGGCGGCACCTTCGGAACCAGGTCCTGCATGCGCAACAGCCAGCGGAACTTCCACTCGTGGGAGTCGCTGAACGCCCCGTAGCGCTGCAGCGCCTCGGCGTGGGTGCGCCGGCCCTCGACCACCTCGCGCAACTCGCGCCCGCAGACCAGCCCGAAGTAGAGCGCGGTGCGGATGCCCTCCGCCGTGAGCGGGAGGCAGTGGCCGGCGGAGTCGCCGGCGAAGAACACGCCGTCCTCGGTGGCCGGGCGGATCCTGTGGGGGATCCAGTTGCCCTGGTAGCGCACGACGTCGGCCTCGAGGTCGGTCGCCAGCTTGACCGTGTTGTCCTTGACGTGGAAGCGTGGATCGAAGGAGCCGACGCCGATGCGCATCTCGTCCCCGGCCGGGAACGCCCAGCCGTAGCCCGCCGGCACGTAACGGCGGTCCACCCAGATCTCGAGGTCGCGCCCGCCGCCGTCGGGGTGCACCTCCAGTCCGCGCGAGAGCGGCGCCTCGGGCGGCTGGTAGGTCGAGCCGAGCATCCGCCGCCAACCCAGCGCGTCCACGATCAGCGGCGCCGTCAGGTCGCCGCGATCGGTGTGGATGGTGTCGCCGCTGCGCCCGTCGACCTTGGCGGTCTCGAACTCGCAGTCGGACTGTTCGAACAGCTCTCGGCACAAGGTGGGGTAGTCGAAGGTGGAAAAGGTGAACGGCAGATCGAGCCGGGTGGTCCCGTGGGGGGTGTGCACCACCAGCTCGGGGAACGTCTGGCGGTGCGATGCCATGAGGTCCAGCGACTCGAGCCACTCGGTCGGGATGGCGCAGGCCGAGGTCTGTCGCTCGCCCACCTCGTAGCGGTCGATCATCAGCACGCGCGCGCCCGAGCCGCCCAGTTCACGGGCCACGGCCAAGCCGGCGAAGCTCGCACCGCAGATCAGGACGTCGTAGTCGCCGTGGAGGAGAGTGCGGTCGGCGCCCCGCTTCGTGCGTCGCTGCATGGACAACGAGGGTAATGGGGGCGAAGCCGGGGGGTCTGCGGCTTTATGCACCGTATGGGTGCACTTGCCGGCGAGCCCCGCCTCGTGGCGTTGCTTCGGCGCCAGCACGACGTGGTGGCCAGGCGCCAACTGCGCGCGCTCGGCTTCAGCGACCGGAAGATCGGCTCGTGGGTTGCACGCGGCCTGCTGATCCGGATTGACCGGGGCGTCTACGCGGTGGGTCGCCACCGGCTGACCGGGGAAGCCCGCTGGATGGCCGCGGTACTGGCGACAGGCGACAGAGCGGTGCTCAGCCACGCCAGCGCGGTAGGCCTCTGGGGCCTGCGCCGCCCGGACCTATCCCTGGTTGCTGTCGTTCTGCCCGGCAGCAGCGGCCGCGGAAGGCGCGGCCGCGTAACGGTTCACAGCTCCGCACAGCTTGGGCGCGAAGAGGTCACCACGAAGGTCGGCATCCCCGTCACCCGCCCCGAACGCACGCTGATCGACTTCGCCGAAGTAACAGAACGCCGGCCCTTGGAGCGCGCCCTCGACGAAGCCGTGCGCCTGAACCTGACCACGGAAGCCCGGCTGCGCAAGGCAGCCGACCGCCACCCCGGCCGCCTCGGCGCCGCGAAGCTGAGCACGGTTCTCAGCGAGCACGCGGCCGGGACGACGGCGACCGAGAACGACTTCGAGGAGCTCTTGATCGCCGTCTGCGACGACCACGCCATCCCCCGTCCGCTGTGCCAGGTGTGGATAGGCAACTATCGGGCCGACTTCCTCTGGCCGGCGCAGTTCCTGATCGTGGAGACTGACGGCCGCGCGGCGCACGGAACGCGCAAGGCCTTCGAAGACGATCGCGCCCGCGACACCGAGCTCACCGTCACCGGCTACCGGACCCTGAGATTCACCTGGCGCCAGCTGACCGGCGAACCGGGCTGGGTCGCCCGCAAGCTCGGGCAAGCGCTCGGCGGCGTCTAGCGTCGGAGCGCAGCCGATCGTCACGGGAGGAGCGCAGCCCGATCGTCGATCGGGCGAGCACCACACCGATCAGTCTCGGGCGAGCACCGCACGCTCGGATGGTCTCGTCGCTAGGCTCTGCGCGCAGTGCCAGAGGCAGACACGCTCACACCGCCGCGCCCCGCGGAGGGCTCGGAACCGCGCCCGGTGGAGGGCTCGGACGGCCTCCTCATAGAAGTGGACGGCCAGATCGTCCCCAACTACGACGCCACCATCGTCGCCTTCGACGAGGGCGACGTGGTCACCGGACTGGTCGTCCGGATCGACCAGGACGAGGTCCTGGTGGACATCGGCTTCAAGTCGGAGGGGGTCATTCCCTCCAACGAGCTGTCGATCCGCAAGTCGGTCGACCCCGCCGAGGAGGTCGAGCTCGGCGAGGAGGTAGACGCCCTCGTCCTCACCAAGGAGGACCAGGACGGCCGACTCGTTCTCTCCAAGAAGCGCGCCCGCTTCGAGAAGGCGTGGCGGCGCATCGAGGGTGCGGCTGAGTCCGGCGAGCCCGTAGAGGGCACGGTCATCGAGGTTGTCAAGGGCGGCCTGATCATCGATCTCGGCGTGCGCGGCTTCCTGCCCGCCTCGCTGGTGGACATCCGTCGCGTGCAGGACCTGGACGAGTTCATGAGCACCAAGATCGAGTGCAAGGTGATCGAGCTCAACCGATCGCGCAACAACGTGGTGCTCTCGCGCCGCGCGGTGCTCGAGGAGGAGCGCAAGGAGGTCCGCCAGCAGATCCTCGACCGCCTGCAACCCGGCCAGGTCGTGGAGGGCGACATCTCCAACATCGTGGACTTCGGCGCCTTCGTGGACCTCGACGGCATCGACGGCCTGATCCACATCTCCGAGCTCTCCTGGAAGCACGTCAACCACCCGTCCGAGATCCTCTCCATCGGGCAGACGGTCCCGGTGAAGGTGCTCGACATCGACCGCGACCGCCAGCGCATCTCCCTGGGCCTCAAGCAGACCCAGGAGGACCCCTGGCAGCGGGTGCTCGACACCTACAACCTCGGCGACGAGCTCACGGGCAAGGTCACCAAGGTCGTCTCCTTCGGCGCCTTCGTGGAGATCATGGACGGGGTGGAGGGCCTCGTGCACATCTCCGAACTGGCCCACCACCACGTGGAGAACCCGCGTGAGGTGGTCGAGCCGGGTGACGAGGTGAGCGTGAAGGTGCTCGAGATCGACTCCGAGCGCCGCCGCCTGTCGCTGAGCGTCAAGCGCGTGGGCCAACCGGGGGTGGGCACCGGACGCCCGCCCCGCGAGGACGACGGGGGCGACCTCGACGACGTCCCGGACCTCGACCTCTCCGAGGACCGCTTCGCCGGCGCCCAGATCAGCATCGAGGGCAGCGACAGCCTGGCCGCGGCCATGGAGCAGGCCCAGGCCGAAGAGCAGCAGGGCAGCGACTCCGGAGAGTAGATGGAGCCCGCGCGGCGGGTTGCCCTCGTCGGCCTCACCGGTGGCCTCGGAGCCGGCAAGTCCGAGGCGCTGAGTGCCCTGGGCGAGCTCGGCGCCGCCACGCTCTCGGCTGACGCCGTGGTGCACGAGCTGCTTGGCACCGACGAGCTGCGGGACGCGCTCACCGACCGCTTCGGGCCCGGCATCGCGCCCGGCGGCGTGGTGGACCGCTCGGTGGTGGCCGAGCGGGTCTTCTCGCAGTCGGGCGAGCGTGAGTGGCTCGAGGGCCTCCTGTGGCCGCGGGTGGGGGAGCGCATCGCGGCCTGGCGGGAGGAGCGAGACCGCGCCGACCCGGCGCCGAGGGCCGCCGTGGTCGAGGTCCCGCTGCTCTTCGAAGCCGGGATGGAGGCGACCTTCGACCACACCATCGCCGTGGTCGCCGACGAGGCGGTGCGCGAGCGCCGCGCCGCCGAGCGCGGCCACGCGGGTGTCGCCTCACGGCAGGACCGCCAGCTCGCACAGTCCGAGAAGGCGCAACATGCGGACTTCGTGGTGGGCAACGACGGCACGCTCGAGGAGCTGAAGAACGCGTTGTCCCGCGTGCTTGCCAAGATCGGCGCATGAGCACAGTGGCCGCCCGCCGCCCCGCTCGCTCCACCCGGCACAAGACCGCACGGCGCCGGCGGCGGCGCGTGGGCGCAGCCCTGGTGGTGCTGGTCCTGGCCGCGCTTGGGCTCGGCGCGGCCACCGGCGTGGGGCCGCTGGGGGAGGCCGTGCGGGAGATCATCCTCCCGCTGCGCCACGACGACATCATCCGCCAGCAGGCAAGGAAGAAGGGCGTGGACCCGAATCTGATCGCGGCGGTGATCTACGAGGAGTCGCGCTTTCGCGACCAGACCTCCCGCGCGGGCGCGCGGGGGCTGATGCAGATCACCCCGGCGACCGCCCGCTTCATCGCACGCGACTCCGGCGGAGCCGCCTTCACTCAGCGCGACCTGGCGACTCCACAGATCAACATCGCCTACGGGACCTACTACCTGCGCTACCTGCTGCGCCGCTACGACGGCGACGAGGAGCTGGCCATCGCGGCCTACAACGCCGGTGAGACCAACGTGGACCGGTGGATCCGCCGCGCCGGGGGACCCGCCGACTTCGACAGGATCGACGACATCCCGTTCCCGGAGACCCGCTCGTACGTGGAGAACGTCCTTCGCTCCGAGCGCTCCTACGAGCAGCACTACGCCGACGAGCTCGGCGTCTAGGTATGGCCACTGTGGAGCCTGACGCCCGGCGCCGGCGCCGCGAAGAGGCGCGCCGGCGCACCCGCCGTCAGCGCCTCACCGTGCTGGGCGGTGGGCTGGCGCTGGGGCTGCTCGTGCTCGTGGTGGCCGTCGGCGCAGGCGGCGGGGACGCAGGCGGCGACGGTGGCGACCGCGAGGAAGCGCAGCGCCCGGCCAAGCCTGCCGAGCTGCCTCGCGGGGGCCGCTCGATCCTTCCCGAGAACCGCGTGGTGGCGTTTTACGGCGCCCCGCAGGACGAGGAGCTGGGCGTGCTCGGCATCGGCTCCCCGGCGAAGGCCGGGCGCCGCCTGGAGCGCCAGGCGAAGGCCTACTCGCGGCGCAAGCGCCCCGTCCTGCCGGCCTTCGAGCTGATCTCGACCATCGTCCAGCGCGCCCCCGGCGACGACGGCGACTATGCCGAGCCCCAGAAGCCCGCGGTGATCGACCGCTACCTGCGCGCGGCCCGCAGGCGCAAGGCGCTCCTCATCCTCGACATCCAGCCCGGGCGTGCTTCGTTCGTGGAGGAGACCAAGGCGCTGCGCCGCTGGCTGGAGGAGCCCGACGTCTCGCTCGCCCTGGACCCGGAGTGGAGCATGGGACCCGGCGAGGTCCCCGGCCAGAGCATCGGCTCGACCGACGCGCAGACCGTCAACCGCGTCTCCGCCTACCTGTCGAGCATCGTCCGGGAGAAGAGGCTGCCCCAGAAGCTGCTGGTGGTGCACCGCTTCACCAAGGGCATGATCAAGGACGAGGGCAGCCTCCGCGAGCCGCCTGGAGTGGCGCTCGCGGTCAACGTGGACGGCTTCGGAACCCAGGCCCAGAAGAAGGCCAAGTACCGTGAGTTCACGCGCGGGAAGCGAAGCCGCCGCAACGGCTTCAAGCTCTTCCTGCGTGAGGACACAGGGCTGATGACACCACGGCAGACGCTGCGCCTGCGTCCCTCGCCGGACCTGATCGTCTACGAATAGCCTGGAAGAGGTGCCCCCGTTCAAGGTCAACAGCGCCTACCAGGCAATAGCCGACCAGCCCGCCGCCCGCGACGCGTTGGCCAAGGGCATCGACGGGGGCGACCGCTTCCAGACCCTCCTCGGAGTCACCGGCTCGGGCAAGACGGCCACGATGGCCTTTGCGATCGAGAAGACACAGCGGCCCGCGCTGGTGATCGCGCACAACAAGACCCTCGCCGCGCAGCTGTGCAACGAGTTCCGGGAGTTCTTCCCCGCGAACTCGGTCGAGTACTTCGTCTCCTACTACGACTACTACCAGCCCGAGGCCTACGTCCCCAGCCAGGACCTCTACATCGAAAAGGACTCCTCTATCAACCAGGAGATCGAGCGCCTGCGCCACTCCGCCACCGCCTCGCTGTTCGCCCGGCGCGACGTGGTCGTGGTGGCCAGCGTCTCGTGCATCTTCGGCCTGGGCTCGCCGGAGAAGTACGACCGGATGATGCTCATGCTCAAAAAGGACGAGATGATCGACCGCGACGCGGTGCTGCGAAAGCTCGTCGACATCCAGTACTCGCGCAACGACAGCGTGCTGTCACGCGGGAGCTTCCGCGTGAGGGGGGAGACGCTCGAGGTCTTTCCCGCCTACGCGGAGACCGCCTATCGCGCGGTGATGTTCGGTGACGAGATCGAGTCGATCCAGGAGTTCGACCCCCTGACCGGCGAGGTGCTCAAGGATCTCGACTACGCCGCGATCTGGCCCGCGACCCACTACGCCACCGACCAGCAGACCGTGGAGCGCGCCGTGGGGGAGATCCGCGACGAGATGGAGGCCCGTACGTCCGAGCTCGAGGAGCAGGGGAAGCTGCTCGAGTCCCACCGCCTGCGCCAGCGCACCCAGTTCGACATGGAGATGCTCCGCGAGCTCGGCTTCTGCAACGGGATCGAGAACTACTCGCGGATCCTCGACGGCAGGGCGCCCGGCAGCCGGCCCTACTGCCTGCTCGACTTCTTCCCCGAGGACTTCGTCTGCTTCATCGACGAGTCGCATCAGACGGTGCCGCAGATCGGCGGCATGTTCGAGGGCGACCGCTCGCGGAAGCAGACGCTCGTCGATTACGGCTTCCGCCTCCCGAGCGCCATGGACAACCGGCCGCAGACGTTCGAGGAGTTCCTCCAGCGAACGCCGCAGATCGTGTTCGTCTCGGCCACCCCCGGCGACTTCGAGCGCGACCACTCGAGCGAGTTGGTGGAGCAGATCGTTCGGCCGACGGGGATCGTCGATCCCGAGGTCGACGTGCGGGAGACCAGGAACCAGATCGACGATCTGATGAACGAGATCAAGA
>JACCZR010000155.1 GCA_013695855.1 Thermoleophilaceae bacterium | reverse complement strand
GGCCGGTGCGGTGACCTCGGCGCTCACCGTGGCCCGCGCCACCGCGCGGCGGGTGACCCTCGCGGTCACCGTCACGCTACCCCGCTCCCCCTCCTCGGTCGCGCTCTGGGAGACGGTCACCGAGACCGGCCTCCGGGCCGTGACCGCTACCCGCGCCCGCGCGCTGCGCGTGACCCCGAACATCCCGGACCGCCGCACGCAGCGAACCACAACACCGTCCGCTCCAGGCCCGATCTTCGGCTCGGGGCCGCCACCGCGGTCGTCGGAATCGCCGCCCGCAAGCCCACCCGCCACGGCCACCGCCATGAGGACGATGAACCCGATCGCCGTCAGGCCGATGGCCAGCGACGGCCGCGCGCCGGAGCGCAGGCGGTCGAGCAGCCCCGTCAGGCCCGGGTCTGCTGGGCGCGCGCCCGCGCGAGCTCTTGCCCGAGCCCGAAGGTGCCCACCTCCAGGCCCTGGTCGGCTCGGATCACGTGCATCACTGCGTTGATGAGCGCCAGATGGGTGAAGGCCTGCGGGAAGTTGCCGAGGTGGCGCCCGGAGCGGGCGTCAATCTCCTCGCCGTAGAGCTGCAGCGAGCTGGCGTAGGAGAGCATCCGCTCACAGAGGTCGCGACCGCGCTCGAACTCGCCGATCTCCACCAGGGCCGAGACCATCCAGAAGGAGCAGATGGCGAACGTGCCCTCCTCGCCCGAGAGGCCGTCGTCGGTCTCCTCGGTGCGGTAGCGCAGGACCATGCCGTCCTCGGTCAGCTCGTCGAGGATGGCCAGCACCGTCTTCTTGATGCGCTCGTCGGACGGGTCCATGAAGCGCACCAGCGGCATCAGCAGCACCGAGGCGTCCAGGGCGTCGGTGTCGTAGTGCTGGCAGAACACGCCGCGGTGGTCCACGGCGTTCTCGCAGATGTCGTCGGTGATCTCGTCCGCGGCGCTCTGCCAGCGAGCAGCCAGCTCGAGCTCCCCGCGCACCTCGGCCAGACGCGCGCCGCGTTCGGCCGCCACCCAGCACATCAGCTTGGAGGAGGTGAAGTGCTTGGGCTCGCCGCGGACCTCCCATATCCCGTGGTCGGGGTCGCGCCAGTTATCCAGCGCGGCCTCGACCTGCTCGGTCAGGATGGGCCAGATGCGGTCGGGCAGGTGGTCGCGCGACTTGGTGTGCAGGTAGAAGGAGTCCAGGATCGCCCCCCAGACGTCGTGCTGGTCCTGGTCGTGCGCCGCGTTGCCGATGCGCACCGGCCGGGCGCCCTCGTAGCCGGAGAGGTGGTCGAGCGTGTCCTCGGGCAGCTCGTGCTCGCCCCCGATCCCGTACATGATCTGCAGCTGGCCCTCTTCGCTCTCGGCCACGTCGGCGAGGAAGTAGAAGAAGTCGTTGGCCTCCCAGTCGAAGCCCAGCGTGTAGAGGCCCCAGAGCATGAAGGTGGCGTCGCGGATCCAGGTGTAGCGGTAGTCCCAGTTGCGCTCGCCGCCCGGGGTCTCGGGCAGGGAGGTCGTGGCCGCTGCCACCAGGGCCCCGGTGGGCGCGTAGGAGAGCCCCTTGAGCGTCAGGGCGCTGCGCTGCAGGTAGGTGCGCCAGGGGTGGTCGGGGAAGTCGCCGTGGTCGAGCCAGTGCTGCCAGTGGTGCGCCGTCCACACCAGACGGTCGTAGGCGTCCTCATAGGTGGTGGGCGCCGGGTGCTCGCTCCAGGAGAGCGCCGCGAACAGCGTGTCGCCCTCCTTCATCAGGGTCCGGGCCGTCGCCCGGGGGCCCTCGATGCCCACGTTCATGTCGGTGGTCAGGCGCAGCTCGAGGTCGATCCCCTCCGCCGTGACCACCGCCTCGTGGTAGCCGGGGCCGTCGTAGCGCCACTCGCCCGGGATGCGCCCGTAGTCGAAGTGGGGCTCGCAGTCCATGTTGACGTGCACCTCGCCGTTCATGCACCGCACCGAGCGCAGCAGCACGTGCTCGGCGTCGTAGTCGGTGGGCGAGCGGCGATGGGTCTGCGAGCGGTCGTGCTCGTGGTGCCAGGGGCCGATCAGCATCACGTCGCGCACGACGATCCAGCCCCCCTTGGTGCCCCAGCTTGTCTCGAGGACCATCGTACCCGGCAGGTAGCGCCGGGCGGCGGGCACTTCCACGCCGTCGGGGCCGAAGCGGAAGGTGCCGGCGTCGCGGTCGAGCATCGCGCCGAACACGCTCGGCGAGTCAAAGCGCGGCAGACACAGCCACTCGACGTTGCCGTCGAGCGCCAGCAGCGCGCACGTCTCGCAGTCCGACAGGAAGCCGTAGTCGGCGATCGGGGGAAACGGCTCCCCAGCCACGGCCTTGGCGCCGGGGACGGCCCTCACAGCCTGCTCGCCGCGGCCCTGTCGCTGAACACCGTCGTGCCCGCGTTTCGCACCAGGCTGGCGGGCGCCGCCGGGTCAGGGTCGCCGAGAGCGCTTTCCAGCGCCTCGGCCTTGTCCTCGCCGGTCACGAGGAAGATCAGCTCGCGCGCGGCGTCGACCACCG
>JACCZR010000131.1 GCA_013695855.1 Thermoleophilaceae bacterium | reverse complement strand
CCACGGTGCGCGCTGCGCGCCCGCCGCGCGGCCGCGCGGTAGGCGCCGGCGCGGTCGTCGTTCGGCGGAACCGTGAGCGGCTGCGCGTAGCCCTCCTCGACCAGGAGCTCGTTGAGCTCCCGGCCATCACCGAGGTACAGGTAGACCAGCGCGCGGCCGTAGCGGTCGCGGGCCTCCACGCCGGGGCGGTAGCGCACCGATCGACCGGTCGCGAGCATGCGCTTGGCGTACCGCGAGGCCTCGCGGCCGAAGCACTCGACACCGCCGTAGACCTCGGGCGTGTCGACGCCGATCAACCGCGCCTTGCCGACGCCCGAGAGCACGACGGTGTCGCCGTCCACGACGCGCTGGACACGCACCGAGCGATCAGCCTCGGGCGCGGACGAGCAGGCGGCGAGAAGGACAGGAGCCGCCGCCACGGCCCTGAGGACCGCGAGAGGCAAGCAGTGCAAGGACGCAGGCCCGCGAAGCGTGCTGAGCACGCGAGCGGGCCGAGGACGCAGAGATCCTACGCCTATCGGCGCTCTCAGTTGTCGGAGCCGAGGCGGTCCCAGCAGTAAAGCTCGACCGCCTCCGCGGCCAGCTCTATCGTCCGCTCGTTCGAGAGCCACGGGAGCACGGCATCCAGCGCCTGCTCCTCGCTCGCGCCGGAGTCGAAGACGTCGTCGCCGCGAAAGCCCGCCGCGATGCGCAGCGCCTCGCGGCGGTGCTTGCCCAGCTGGTTGAAGGCGCGCATGAGGAACTCCTTGTTGGCGATCGGCGTGGCGATCTCCAGCGAGGCGTGCCATGCGGCGAGCATCGAGAGGTCGTCGTCGTCGAGGTCCTCGACGGCCTTGGCGTAGTGGACCTCGAGCTCGTCGTCGGGGATCTCGTCGACCCAGGCGCGCACCAGCTCGCCGAGCAGCTGGCGGCGGGCCTCACGGCCGACCGACTCGGCTACTACCCGTATGGCTTCCCGGGGCTCGATGAAGCAGAGAGGCACCTGGGCTCAGCTCCCTGATCGGGTGGCGGACACGGGCCCAAGGTACGCGCGGCCCCCGACGGAAAGGGGGGGCCGAACGTGCGGTGCTCGCCCAATCGACGATCGGGCTGCGCTCCGTCGTCAAGAGGGCGCCTTGGCTAGGGAGCGTCCGGAGCCGCTTCGTCGGACGGCGAGCCCGCCGGCGCGAGCGCCACGAGGAGCTCCGCGCGGGACGTGCCGAGCTTGCGATAGGCACTCGCCAGGTGCTTCTCGACGGTCTTCACGGTCACGAACAGGCCCTGGGCGATCTCCTTGTTGGCCATCCCATCGGCCGAGGAAGAGGGGAACGAGCTGCTAGCGCGCGGCGGGTGTGAACGAGCGCACCCGCCAGCGCCCTCCGGAGCGCTGCAGGGTGACGGTCTGCCCCCCGCCCAGGCGGGCGACCGCGCTCGGGCCCTTCACCTCCACCTCGCGCACCGAGAGCTCGTCGGACGTGGGGAGGGTGAAGGGGTCGATGCGGGCCTGGCGCCCGCACGCGCGCAGCGCCTCGATCCCCTCGGCGTCGCCGGGCCGGCGGCCCACCAGGGCGCAGAACGCCTCGCCGTCACCGAGCTCGACGGCCTGAACGAGGTCGCTGATCGCCCGCGCGACGTCACGCCGAGGGCCGTTGGTCAGAATAGTCGCCGGCGGCTGGCGCGGACTGCTTGGCGCCTTCGGCTCGGCGGACCCTGCGGCGTCGGTGGGAGTCGGCTCCCGCGCCGGCGGGGAGCCTACGGTGGTAGCGGGCTCGCGGACCACGCTCTCGTCGCCCTCGGCCACGAGCAGCACGAAGGCCAGGGCCAGCGCGACGGCCGCTGCGACAGCACCGAGGATCCGGCGCCTGCTCACGCGGTCAGGCGAGCGTTGCCGGGTGGCGCCGAGCTCGATCTCACCCCGGGCCGCTCCGGGGCGACCGCCGCGCGTTCATCTCCTCCGCGAGCCTCATGGTCCGCTCGAGTTGGCCTTCGCCGTCCATGTTCTCGAAGCCGGCCCGCCAGCCCTCGGCGGACTCCACGGGAAAGCCATGGAGGTCGAGCCCGACGGTCTCCACCGCCTCGCGGACGTCGGATGGCGGCCTGGCGCGGCTCGGCCGTCGCGAGCGCTTGGCCCGCGTGACGAGGCGATCGGCGACCCGGAGCGCGAACGACCCGCGGGCGGCTGAGCGTCCGGAGCCCTCCCCTCGGTGAGAACGAACGTCGTAGCGGTCCAGGGGAAGCAGGAGGCTCAGCGCGAGCGCCCCGACGCACGCCCAGGCGAGCGGCACCAGCACGCCCCACATGAGTCCCAGCGCGGTGGCGCTCGCCTCGAGGGCGAGGCCGCCGGCCGCCACCAGCGCGCACAGCGCGGACAGGAAGACGACGACCCGCACCCCGCCAAAGAGCTTCGAGACCAGCGGATGCTCCCCGGGACGAAGGAGATAGGAGGAGAGCACGCCGGGAATGGCCAGCAGCAACGCGCTCGAGACCTCCGCCTGCTCGCGGAGCTCCTCGAGCCGAAGCGAGGCGACGCTGAGGAGCAGGGCGGTCAGGGCAGCCGACAGCAGCGCGGCCGCCAGCAGGCCGGAGCGGGCCACGCCCACCTTCAGCTCGATCAATCCCCAGGTCCACCGCGGCAGCCCGCTGTAGTGCAGATGCACTCTGCGAAGGCCGCGGTAGTCCTGGCTGCCGCTCTGGGTCGTCTCGCTCGGCAGCGGCTCACCGCGCCGGAGGTCGATTCCGGAGACGCTCGCCACCTCGAGCTCGTCCGGCACCTCGATCTCCACGTGGTAGCTCCCGGCCGCGCCGAGGGAGGAGGCCGGCAGCAGCAGCGGCACGTCGCTCCAGTTCATCGTCTCCGGAAGCGAGCGCCAGAGCGAGCGGTCGATCTCGGCGCCCGGCCTCTCCTCGTACGAGAACTTGATGACGCGCCGAGCCTCGGGGTCGGCCGCGATCGGCACCAGCAGCAGGAAGTTGTTGGTCAGATCTTCGGCCACGGTCATCACTCGCGGCTCTTCGACGAGGAGCGCTCGCTCGTCAGCCGACCGGCAATCTCGGGGCGGATCGCGGAGGCTACGGAATGCCTCGGCGGCTGGCTCCTGTCGATGCGTCGCGATGGTGCAAAGGTCCCGCTGGAGGTCCTCGGGAAGCGAGCCGCCAAGCACCGCCTCGGCGAGGAGGCACAGCATCGTCGCGCCCACGGCGTTGTTCTGGCGGCGCGAGAGCAGCGGAAGGCTCCTCCCGTCCTCATCGTGCAGGTCGAAGTTCACCACCGTCCGCTTGCGCAGCAAGGTCAACGGCACGTACGCGGCGGACTTCCCCCGGATGCGGGTGGTCCTGAGGAGCTCGCGGGGCAGGTCGGGCAGCGTGAAGTCGACGGATACTCGGCGGCGGATCCGGTTTTCGTCGATGAACGTGATCGACTCGACCCTCCGGTGCACCCACTCGTGCGTGCACAGCAAGAGGACGAACGCGGTCACGGCCACCCTGTCCTCGACCTCGGGCCGCCACGCCGAGGGCCAGTGCTCGACAAGGGCTCGGGACGCTGCCGCTCGGTGGCCCGCCACCGGCGGGACACTATCCCGCGGCGACGGCCCGAAAGCCCAGGGTGCGCTCCGGCGGCCAGCTGCACAACGCCGGCTGTCCGGGGCACGATGCGCACAGCTCGCGGTGCGGCTCGGCGGTCGGCTCGAAGCGGCCCTCCACCACGCCGGCGGCCAGCGAGAGCAGCCTGCGCTCGAGCTCGGGCGCATCCGCGGCCTCCCAGACCACCGACGCCGGCTCGTCGGGACACTCGAGGAACACGTGCACCACCTCGACCCGAGCCGCGCCCTCCCGCAGCGCGGCCAAGGCATAGACGACGCGCTGGGTGCCGTAATGATCCTCGACGATCCCGCGGGGGTCGTCTTCGGCGCCCAGCCGGTCGCTCTTGTAGTCGACGATCAGCGTGCGGTCGTCCTCCACCGCGTATACGTCCACGAAGCCGTTCACCAGCAGGCTGCGCCCCCCCGCGCGTGGCGGAACGAGGGTGAACGCGAACGGAAGCTCGGCCCGCGCGCGCCGAGCCCGGGCAAGGCGCTCGCGCAGGCTCGAGCCCGCGAAGCGCTGGACCATGTCCCGTAGGTCGGCCACGTCTTCTTCGCGCACCTCGACGCCCTCGCGCTCCAGCAGCTTCGCCACCTCGCGCGCTGAGGGCGTCACGGGCCGGCGGACGTCCAAGTGCTCCAGCAGCTCGTGCACGAGAGAGCCCCGCAGCAGAGCCGGCAGGCCTTGCGCCGGGGCCTCATCCAGCGAACGGTCGGCCTGCGGCGAAAGAGGCCCATCCTGCCCGAGCTCGTCCGCACCGGGCAGGCGCAGCGCGCGATCGAGATAGAAGCGATAGCCGCAGCGCCGGTGGGCCTCGACGCCCGAGTAGCTCAGCCGCGAGACGGGGAGGGCGCGCGGCGCGGCCAGCACGCCGAGCTCCAAGGACGGTGGGGCGAGCGAGCCATCCGGCTCGGGGGCGGGCCGGGTGGGGACCCGGTCGGGGAGCGGCAGCTGCTCGTCGAGGTTCGCGAAGTCCAAGCGCTCCCAGCGGACCGGCACCTCGCGGCCCTGCCAGCTGTCGATGTGCACACCGCTCGCCTCGTCGCCGGGCAGACCCGGCACCAGCGAGCGCCACAGCCAGCGCAGCGGCTCGGAAAGCGGCTTGGGCTCGGGACGCCCCTGCAGGTCGGTCGCCCCGCTGAGCACGAGACGCTCCTTGGCGCGCGTGAGCGCGACGTAAAGGATGCGCTTCTCCTCGGCCTCGTCGCGCAGTCGCTGCTCTTCCTTGATGCGCTCGAGCTCGGCGGTCGGCACGGCGGCCGCACCCAGCGAGGACAGCCGCAGGCCGAGGCGCCCGTCCTCGGAGAGGCGAAGCGGCCCATGATCCTCGTGGCCGTCCTTGCCCAGGTCGGCCACGAACACCACCGGGAACTCGAGGCCCTTCGCGCGGTGGATGGTCATCAGCCGTACGCGCTGCAGCTCCTCGGCCTCCAGCGGCGCCTCGCCCTCGCGCCCCGAGATCAGGTCGCGCTCGGCGACGAAGTCGATGAACGAGCGCAGGTCGCGGCCCTCGTCGGCCTCGAACTCGCGGGCCATGCGCATGAGCTTTCGCACGTTGGCCATCCGCCGGTCCCCGGCCGGGCGCGCGAGCACGTGCTGGTCGTACCCGGTAACCGTGACCGCGCGGTCGATCAGGCGCTCGAGCGACACCCGCGGGGCGTCGGTCCGCTCCCGGGCGAAGGCGTCCACGAAGCGCTCCAGGCGGACGCGGTCGGGGCCCGGAAGGTCGGCCAGCAGGTTGCTCGGGTCGTCTCCCGCAAATGCTTCCTGCAGGGCCCACCAGGGGTCGCGGCCCACGCGCTCGGCGCGCATGCCGACGAGCGTCACCGCGTCCAACGAGAGGCCCACGAGCGGAGAGGCGAGCACTGACAGCAGCGAGAGCTCGTCCAGGGGGTTGGCCAGCGCCGCGAGCCAGTGGCGGAGGTCGCCCACCTGCTGCTGGCTCCAGTAGCCCCGACCACCCACGACGTGGGTCGGGATGCCGCGCTCCTCCAGCGCGCGCTCGTAGTAGGTCATGTGGGTCGTGGCGCGCATGAGCACCACGATGTCTCCCCATCCGTGCCCGGTCTCCCCTGCTAGCTCCTCGAGACGACGGGCCAGCAGTCGTGCCTCGGCCGCGCGCCAGCGTGGCGCGGCGCGCAGCGAGCGCCCGAAGGCGTCCTCGTCCAGCTCGTCCCAGCAACCGTGCTTCTTGTCCACGGCCAGCAGCTCGACGCAGGGGGCAGACGACGGTGGATCGTCGCGGCCGGCGCGCAGCGCCTCGAAATCCTCACCCCAGGTGCGCTCAAACGCCAGGTCCACGGCGTCGAGCACCTCCCGGCGGCTGCGGAAGTTAGTGGTCACGCTCTGCGCGCGGCCCTCGCGGCTCGCCTCGGCGTGGTGGCGTGCGAACACCCCGACATCGGCGTGGCGGAACCCGTAGATCGACTGCTTCTCGTCGCCCACACGGAACAGGTTGCCCCGCTCGAGCAGCCCGAGCAGCTCGTTCTGAAGCGGGTTGACGTCCTGGAACTCGTCCACCATCACGTGCGCGAAGCGCTCCGCGTAGCCCTGCCGGATGGCCTCGTCGCCCCGCAGAAGGTCGCGGGTGATCAGCTGGAGGTCTTCGAAGTCCAGGCCGGAGCGATCGCTCTTGAGCTTCTCCAGGGCCCCTCCGTAGAGGTCGAGAAGCACGCGCAGGAGGGCGTGGTGGCGGCGCTCAGCGCGCGCCAGCACCACAGCGCGGTACTCCCCGAGCGCATGCCGGTACTCCTCGCACGCATCGGACTTCAGCGCGTTCGCGCTGCCGCTGAGCTTGAACCGGTCCAGGAGAGCGGCCTCGGAGACCGAGCCGCCCAGCGCCTCCCGACACGCCTCCAGTCGCTCCAGCGCCTGAGTCACCTGCTTCATCGGCTTCGCGGAGCCCAGATCGCTCGCCGCGCCCAGCACTGCCGCCGTCAGGCGGGCGGCCTCTGCGAGCCCGTCGGAGGGCTCGGGGAGCGGGTCGAGGCGCGGGTGGCGCTCTCCCCGGCTGCGGAGGTTCGAGTACGCGGTGCGCACCATGTCGCGCAAGCGGTCCGGCGTGTAGGCGGCCACGAGCTCGAGCCGGTCGGTTCCCGCGGACTCGGCCAGCAGTTCCTCCAGGGCGCGGTCGAAGGCGTCGAGGCTGAGCCGCTGGGTCTCGAGCTCGTCGAGCACCCGGTACTCGGGGTCGATCCCGGCGCTCAGCGCGTGCGCGCGCAGCACCCGCGCGCAGAATCGGTGGATGGTCGAGACCCAGGCGCCCTCGGCCTGGCGGGCCTCGTCTCGCTTGCCCAGCGCGAGCAGCCGCGCCCGGATGCGCTCCTTCATCTCGGACGCCGCCTTCTCGGTGAAGGTGATGGCGAGGATCGCGTCTACGGCGACTTCGTCCTCCATCACCGCCTGTGCGAAGCGCTCGACCAGGACCGATGTCTTGCCCGTGCCCGCCCCGGCACGCACCAGCAGCGACACGTCGCGGCGCTCGATCGCGCTCCGCTGCTCTGCGGTGAACTCCAAGACTCAGTCCTCCGAGCGGCAGATCGAGGGGTAGGAGCAGGTTCCGTCGAAGCCGCACTTGTCCGGGTCGCACCCGAGCTCGCCCCGGCGCATCCGCTCCGCGGTCGCCGAGATCCGCTCTTGAGCCTGGGTGAGCACCTGCTCGAACTGCTCGGGCTCGACGAGGTCTGTCTTCACCCAGCCCGTGCCGAGAGCTTCGACGTCCTTTGACACCAGCCCCCGAGGCCTGCGGACCTCGCTGCCCAGCGGCTCGTAGACCCCGGCCACGGGCGCCAGCCCCAACCGGTCGCGCACGGCGAGCATGTAGAGCGCCGCCTGGAAGCGGTTCTCCTTCTCCCAGTCCGCCCACTTGTACGAGTCGGCCCTCTTGCCCGTCTTGTAGTCGCGCACGAGGGCCTGGCCGTCGAAGACGTCCACCCGGTCGACCTTCCCACGCAGCTTCACCCCCGCCACCTCGACGGGCTCGTCGCCACCCAGCCCGAACTCGAGCTCGAGGTGCTCGGGCTCGAACAGAGTCTCGGCCTCGGCCTCCCAGCGCAGGAAGCGCAGGAGGTCGAACTCCAGGCGGCGCACCGCGGCGCGCACGCGGGTCTGCTTGGGCGAGAGGCGAAACTCGCCGCGGTGGGCTTCGAGCTCGGAGAGCAGGATCCGCTCGGCGTCGGCCAGGTTGGCCGCCGTGACGCGCTTGGTGGTGGTCTCTTCGCGCAGCCGGGTGTAGGTCCGCTCGAGCACCTTGTGGGCGTACTGCCCGCGGACCATCTGCTCGGGGTCGGGCTCGAGCGCCTCGGGACGCAGCAGGCTGTCCACCACCCACTTGACCGGGCAGTCGGCGTACTTCTCCAGCGCGCTGGCCGCCACGGCTTCCTTGGAGGCCAGCTCGGCCAGCAGCGCCTCTGAGGTCAATGCAGCCGGCTCGGGCTCTTGCGTTCGCCGGCCCCGGGCCGCCAGCGATCGCTCGAGCTCTGCGGAGGTGGGGGCGTCCTCGGGCTCCCAGGTCACCTCCGAGAGCGAACGCCGTCGCTCGGGCAGCGCATCGAACAGCTCACGGGCATCCTCGACGAAGAACGACTGCGCCTCCGGGTCGCCCTCCTCGTCGCAGTAGCGGGAGGAGAGCACCAACAGCCGCTCGGCGCGCGAGGCGCAGACGTAGAAGAGGTAGCGCTCGCGCTCCATCCGGTCCTCGCGCAGCGGCAGCATGAGCTCGCTCGCGGCGGCCAGGCGGCGGCGGTCCTCGTCGGGAAGGAAAGGATCGGACAAGCCGCCGCGCGGGAACTCGCCCTCGTTGAGCCCGCAGACGAAAACGGCCTCGAAGCGCCGGGCCCGGACCTCCCGCGGGCTCGCGACCTGCACGCGGTCGGGCTGAGGGTTCTCGCCCACCCGCACGGCAAGCTCGCCCAGCGTGTCGTGCACCCTGCGTGCGTCGAGCACCACCTCGGGATCGGCCGCGAGCAGGTTTCCAAGCTCGTTGAGCGCCCGGTGGGCGGCGTCATAGGCCCGAGCGTCGTCGAGCTGGGGGCCGCTCAGGACAGGCGCCCGCCGGTGGTGAGGCGCCGTGAAGAGCCGGCCCAGCAGCCGGTCGATCTCCCACAGCAGCGCGGCGGTACCGCGCGCGGCGCTGAGGCGGTCGAGGTCCTCGAGCGGCCAGCGCGCGGCCTCCCAGGCCTCGCGCGCCTCGGTGGCCGACTGGGCGCCCCTCTTGCGGACCTCGGCCTCGAGGCGATCGGCGAGGTGCGGCTGGTCGAGCCGGCCCGGTGTGCGCAGCCACGTGAGCAGGTCCTCGGCGGTGCCCTCCAGCCGTGCGCAACGCAGCAGTGCCAGCAGGCCGCGGCCGAGGGCCGTCTGGCGAAGCGGGAGCGCGTGGACCATCGAGAACGGGATCCCGTACGCGCCGAAGACCTGCTCGACCAGCGACGCGTAGCGACCCGGTTCGTTGAACACCACCGCCACGTCGCCGGGCTGGACACCCTCGCGCAGCAGCTTGAGCACCTCGGCGCCCACCAGTTCGACCTCCGCCCGTTCGCCGCCGGCCGAGTGCAGGCGCACCGCGGAACCCGCAGGGAGGCGCTCGGGGACGTCCGTGGAGAACAGCGTGCGCTCGAGGTGGTGGAGCGCCTCGCGGGAGCTGCTCGCGTAGTGGTCGTCCAGCGGCTCGAGGTCCACGCGCTCGAAGGCGAGCGCGGAGAGGCGGGAGTGGGTCTCGGCCACGGCACGGAACGCCTCACGTCCCGGCTCGAAGGGAAGCGAGACGACGACGTCGGCACCGCAGCGGTCAGAGAGCGTCTCGAGCGCATCGAGCTGGAGGTCGTCGAAGTCGTCGAAGCCGTAGACGAACACGGGGGTGGCACGCCAGCGATCCGGCAGGCGGCGCAGGGCGTCCAACGCGCGCCAGGCGAAGAGCTCATCGTCCACGAGCCCCGCGGCGTCGAGCGCGGAGCGATAGCCCCGGTAGACCGCGGCGATCTCGTCGGCGTAGCCACGGCGCGGGCCTTCGCCCGCCCAGGCGCGCACGGCGTCGGAGAAGCGGTCGGGCTCGACCATGGCGGTCTCGAGCTCCCCGACAAAGGAGAGCGCGGCGCGCGCGAAGCCGGGCCGCGCTGCCGAGGCGGCCAGCACGGTCAGGCCGGCCCGGCCCACCGCCTCCTCCATCACCAGCTCGCGCTGCACTACGGAGGCCACCCGTTCGCGATAGCCGGCACGCTCGGCGATGCGCCTGTAGAGGCGCTTGAAGCGCACCACCTCAGCGCCGAAGATCGCCCCGCGCTCGGCCAGCTCGCGCTGGGAGTGCTCCACGTCCTGAAAGGCGGGCACGACGAGGATCGGCTCTTCGGCCAAGCGGTCGCGCAGGCCGCCCAGGACCTCTCCCGCCTTGGCGGCGTTGGCAGGCCCGGTGACGAGCTTCAGTGGCACAGGACAGAGGTGTAACGGCCGGTCACGACGTAGAGGAGATCGAGCGTGCGGTGCTCGGCCGAGACCAATCGGTCCGGTGCTCGCCCGACCGACGCTCGGGCTGCGCTCCTCCCCCAGCGCTCGGCCTGCGCTCCCCCACTAGGGTCGTGCCGGCGCCGAGGCACCTGACGCCGCGCCCCTCAGGGCTTCGACGAAGCGGGCCGCCGGCAGCATCACCGGCGTCTCCTGGCGCTCCCAGCCACTGCCGGGGCGCTCGATCCAGCGGGCGATACGAACCCGGCCCGCCTCGAGCTGCTCGATGCGGAGCTCCTCCCAGAACTCGCCCGCGCGCCCGCGGCTCACGCCCCTTCCCTCCCCCGCTGTCACGGCTTCGGAGAGCTTGGCGGCATCGGCGCCACCGACCACGCCGCGCTCGGTGGCGCGCTCCACCAGCCCGGGGAGGTCGCTTGCCTCGAGCACTGGTGCGCGGCGGCGCAGCTCGCCGGTGCCAAGCGGCCACTCGGCCAGCCGAAGCCCACCGGGCACCCGCTCCAGTCGCACCTCGTAGCGGCTCACCTCGAGGTCCTCATAGGGCCCGGCGGCGGCGTACAGACCGCTCACGGTACGGGCCCGCGGCGAGCCCTTCTTGGCGGTGGAGCCCGCCTTGCTCCCCGGCTTGCGAGCCGGCGCGCGGCGCACCGCCGTCGCGGGGAGGGCCTCCTTCGAGCAGATCGGGCAGTCGACCGTGTGGCGGTTGTGACGGCAGAAGAGAGGCACCCGCGGCGAGATTACCTCCGGCGTCAGCCAAGATGCGCAGGTGCGCACCGCCCTCCTCTCCGACCTGCACCTCGGCGCCGTCTCGGGCCGCGACGTGCTGCGCCTGCCCGAGCCACGCGAGCGGCTGGTGGGCGCCCTGGAGGGCGCCGAGCGCGTGGTCGTGCTCGGCGACCTGCTCGAGCTGCGAGAGCAGCCGGTGGCACGTGTGCTCGAGACGGCGTCGCCCGCGCTGAAGGCCCTCCGCGAGGCATGCCGCGACAAAGAGCTGATCGTGGTGCCCGGCAACCACGACCATCACCTGGCCGAGGCCTTCCTCGACCGCCTGCGCCTCGAGGACCAGGATCTGGGTCTCGAGCAGCGCACGGAGGCGAGCGGCCACCCCGGCCTGCTCGGCCGGCTCGCGGAGACGCTCGCCGGCGCCGAGCTGAGCCTCTCCTACCCCGGGATGTGGCTTCGCGACGACGTCTACGCCACCCACGGTCACCAGGTCGACGTCCACATGACCGTGCCCCGCCCGGAGGCGATCATGGCCTCGGCCATGCGGCGCGTTACCCTGCGCCGTGCCCCCTCGTCACCGGCGGACTACGAGGCGATCCTCGACCCGCTTTACTCGCTCTTCCACGGGATCGCGCAGGCCTCCTCGCAGACAGCGCTGGAGCGCACTGGAGGTGCGTCGCGAAAGGCATGGCGGCTTCTGGAGAGAGGCGGCTTGGGGGGCTTCGCGGTAGGTCGCATGGGCGTGCCCGCGGGGGTGCTGGCGCTGAACGCCGCGGGCTTCGGTCCCTTCCGCTCGGAGGTCACGGGCGCCGAGTTGCGCGAGTCGGGACTGAGGGCGATGAGCGAGGCTGTGGAGGCCCTGGACGTGCGCGCGCAGCACGTGCTCTTCGGCCACACCCACCGACCCTGGCCCCTCCCCGGCCGCGACGGCGAATGGCGCACGCCCAGCGGAGCCCTGCTGCACAACACCGGCTCCTGGTACCACGAGGGCTCGCTGATAGCGGCCGACGGGCCGAGCAGCCCCTACTGGCCGGGCACGGTCACCTGGCTGGAGGCCTCGGGCCCTCCCCGCCTGGAGAACGTGCTCGAAGGTCTCGTGCTCGACCGAGGCGTCACACCGCCGTAAGGAAGCCCGGTCTACGCTGCCGCCGGTGGCGGACTACTCAGACCTCAGCGCCGTCGTCGTCAACTGCACGCTCAAGCGCTCCCCCGAGGCCTCCAACACCCAGGCGCTCGCCGATCGTTCCATCGGGGTGCTCACCGAGCAGGGCGTGGCGGTGGAGGTGATCCGCGCCATCGACCACGACATCGCGACCGGCGTCCAGCCGGACATGACGGAGGTCGGCTGGGAGCGCGACGAGTGGCCGGCGATCTTCGACAAGGTCATGGCCGCCGACATCCTGGTGTTGCTCTCGCCGATCTGGCTGGGCGAGAAGTCGTCGGTCTGCACCCAGGTGATCGAGCGCCTGTACGGCAACAGCCACCTGCTCAACGACGCCGGGCAGTACGCCTACTACGGGCGCGTCGGCGGGTGTCTCATCACCGGCAACGAGGACGGGGCCAAGCACTGCGCGATGAACATCCTCTACTCGCTCCAGCACATCGGCTTCACGATCCCGCCCCAGGCCGACTCGGGCTGGATGGGCGAGGCCGGGCCGGGCCCCAGCTACCTCGACCCCGGCTCGGGCGGTCCCGAGAACGACTTCACCAACCGCAACACCCACTTCATGACCTGGAACCTGCTCCACCTCGCGCGGATGCTCAAGGACGCCGGCGGCATCCCGGCCCACGGCAACCGCCGCTCGGAGTGGGACGCCGGCTGCTCGCGCGA
>JACCZR010000129.1 GCA_013695855.1 Thermoleophilaceae bacterium | reverse complement strand
GGCCCCGGCTCGAGCCCGCCGACCTGGCCGAGCCCGGCGCGGCGCTCGAGCTGGCGGAGCGTGCCGGGCGGGTCGACCTGCTGGTTGCCAACGCCGCCCTGCCCGCCAGCGGTCCCCTCGACGGCTTCACAGCCGAGGAGATCGACCGCGCGATCGAGGTCAACCTGCGTGTGCCGGCCCAGCTGGCGCGGGCGCTGGTGCCCGCCATGCGGGAGCGAGGCAGCGGCCACCTGGTGTTCATCGGCTCGCTCAACGGCCGTGTCGCCACGGCCGGCTCCTCGCTCTACTCGGCCACCAAGTTCGGCCTGCGGGGCCTGGCCGGTGGCCTGCGCGAAGATTTGCACGGCACGGGTGTCGGCGTGAGCGTGGTCTCGCCGAGCTTCGTCTCGGAGGTGGGCATGTACGCCGAGACCGGGGTGGAGCTGCCCCGCGGGGTGCGCACCGTGACAGCGGACGACGTGGCGCGGGCCGTCATCCGCGCGGTGGAGCGCGACCGCGGCGAGATCAACGTGGCCCCGCTGGCGCTGCGCCTCGGTGCGCGAGCCGCAGAGCTGGCGCCTGGCCCCACCGCCGCGCTGCAACGAAAGCTCGGCTCACACGAGATAGCCGCCCAGATGGCCCACGCTCAGGCGAACAAGAGGTAGCTGGGGCGAGCCTCCTGGCTGGGCCCGCTCCTGGCTGGCCTCGCTACGGGCTCAGCCACTGCCGCTGGGCCGAGAGGTCTGGGTCCAGCCGGTCGTCCTCGAGGTCCAGCGCCACGCGCACGATGCGTGACTGCTCGCGCTTGTGGGCCGCGGCGTAGCCCTCGCCGGGCGATGCGCGCAGCTGGCGGCCCACGTAGTTGTAGGACAGCTTGGGGGGCAGGATCTCGGCCATCTTGCGCCGCATGAAGGCGCGCGCGCCCATGTTGCGCGGCTCCTCCTGCACCCAGACCACTCGCTCGAGGTTCGGGAGACTCTGGATGAGCTCCCCGATGTCCGCCTCGGGGAAGGGGTACAGCTGCTCGGCGCGTGCGACGACGATGTGCTCGACGGCGTCACGTTCCTCGTGGCCGTCGATGTCGTAGAAGACCTTGCCCGAGCACAGCACCAGCTTCTTGACCTTCTGCGGATCGGCCTTGGGGTCGCCGATCACACGCTGGAAGGCGCCGTCGCTGAGCTCGCCGAGCTTCGAGGTGGCCGCAGGCAGGCGCAGCAGGCTCTTGGGCGTCATCACCACGAGGGGCCTTGCCTTGCCCACCAACGCTTGCCTGCGCAGCAGGTGGAAGTACTGCGCGGGGGTGGTGGGGTTGGTCACGCGGATGTTGCCCTCGGCGGCCAGCTGCAGGAAGCGCTCCAGGCGCGCGCTGGAGTGCTCGGGGCCCGAGCCCTCGTAGCCGTGGGGAAGCAACAGGGTCAGCCGTGAGGTCTGGCCCCACTTGGCCAGACCGGAGACCAGGAACTGGTCGATGATCACCTGCGCTCCGTTCACGAAGTCGCCGAACTGCGCTTCCCACGCCACCAGGGCGTCGGTGGCCTGGACCGAGTAGCCGTACTCGAAGCCCAGGCAGGCCTGCTCGGACAGCGGGCTGTTGTGCAGCTCGAAGGGCGCGTGGGCGTCGCGTAGGTTCTGTATCGGCACGTGGCGCTCGCCGGTCTTGGCGTCGTGCAGCACCAGGTGGCGGTGGGAGAACGTGCCGCGCTCGGTGTCCTGGCCGGTCAGGCGGACCGGCACGCCAAGTGCCAACAGCGACGCGAAGGAGAGCGCCTCGGCCTGTGCCCAGTCGATGCCGCCCTCGTCGCCCAGCGTCTTGCGTCGCTTCTCCAACTGGGGACCGAGCTTGCGGTGCACCGTGAAGCCGTTGGGCACGCGCAGCAGCTGCTCGTTGAGCGAGCGCAGAGTGTCAGCGGGCACCGTGGTGCGCGGCTCGCGGCTCATCGTGCGGTCGATCTCGTGCTCGCCGGTCTGATGGCGGGCGTCGCCGCCCATCGACTCCTTGAGTTCCTCGTGGGCCTCGGAGAGCATGGTGGTGGCGTCGTCGAGCATCGTTCGGGCCTCGTCCTGGGTCACCACGCCCTCGGCCACCAGGCGGTTGGCATAGATCTTCCGCACCGGTGGGTGGGCCTTGATCGCCTCGTACATTGCCGGCTGCGTGTAGGCCGGCTCGTCGGTCTCGTTGTGGCCGTAGCGGCGGTAGCCGATGAGGTCGATGAGTGCGTCGCGGCCGAACTCCTTGCGGAAGGCCATCGCGAGCCGGGTGGCTGCGACGCAGGCCTCCACGTCGTCGGAGTTCACGTGGATGATCGGGATGTCGAAGCCCTTGGCCAGGTCCGAGGCGTAGCGCGTGGAGCGGCTCTCGCTCGGATCCGTTGTGAAACCCAGCTGGTTGTTGGTGATGACGTGCACCGTGCCGCCGGTGGAGTAGCCCTCCAGCGCCTGCAGGTTCAGCGTCTCGGCCACCACGCCCTGGCCCGGGAAGGCTGCGTCTCCGTGCATGAGCACCGGGACCACGACGCTGGGGTCATGGTGGGTCTCGCGCCCCTTGCGCGATGTCTGGTCGGCCCGCGTGCGGCCTTCGATCACCGGGTCGATGAACTCGAGGTGGCTGGGGTTGTGGGAGAGCGTGACCGTCACACCGCGCCCGCCCTGGGTGCGGAAGGTCCCCGAGGCGCCGTAGTGGTACTTGACGTCGCCGGTGCCGCCTTCGGGCTGCGCGGTGTCGGCCTCCAGGCGCTGCTCACCCTCGAACTCGGCCAGGATCCGCGCGTAGGGCAGGCCCACGGTGTGGGCCTGGACGTTCAGCCGTCCCCGGTGGGCCATGCCCAGCACCACGTCACGCGCGCCCGCCTCGGTGGCCAGCTCGATGGCCTCGTCGAGCATCGGCAGGAGCGCGTCGAGGCCCTCGATCGAGAACTGCTTCTTGCCCAGGAAGGCCTTGTGCAGGTAGGTCTCCAGCGCCTCGACCTCGGACAGGCGCTTGAGCAGCCTGCGCTTGTGCTCGTCGTCGAGTGGCTGTCGGTGCTCGCCTGACTCGATCTGTTGACGCAGCCAGACGCGCCGCTTGTGGCCGGCGATGTGCTCGACCTCGTACGCGATCGTCCCGCAGTAGGTCTCGCTGAGGTGGGGAAGGGCGTCGGCGAAGGTCTCACCCGGCACCGCCACGCGCAGCACGCCGGCGGGGATGGCCTGCATCTGGCCGGCGGTCAGGTTCACCGACTCGGGGTCGAGCGCGGGGTCGCCGCGCGGCACCGAGCCCAGCGGGTCCAGCGTGGCGGCCAGGTGGCCGTGGGTGCGGTGGGCCTTGACAACCGAGGTGGCGGCCTGCACGGCACCGAGCAGCGCCTCGCTGGGCACGCCGCTGGCCGCGGGGGCGGGCACCGGCTCGGCGGCCGTCGCCGGCGCTGCCGTCTTCTCGGGTGCCTCGAGCGAGACCCCGAGGCTCTCCACCACGCCGTCGTAGAAGCTGTCCTCGCCCTGCAGCAGCTGGTCGACCCGGCGCAGGAACGAGCCCGACTCCGCGCCACCGATCACGCGGTGGTCGTATGTCGAGGTCATCGTCATGACCTTGTCCACGCCGAGCTCGTTCAGGCGGGCGGGGTCCACGTTGGCCAGGCCGGGTGGGTAGCCGATCGAGCCGGTGGCCACGATCGTGCCCTGGCCGGGCATCAGCCGCGGCACCGAGGCCACCGTGCCCAGGCCGCCCGGGTTGGTCAGTGTGATGTTGGCGCCCTGGTAGGCACTGGGGTCCAGGGTGTTGCCTCGGGCCCCGGCCACCAGCTCGTCGTAGCGAGCGGTGAACTCGGGGAAGCTGAGGGCGCCTGCATCGTGGAGCACCGGCACGACCAGCGAGCGGGTGCCGTCCTTTCGCTCCACGTCCACGGCCAGCCCGAGCGAGACCGAGCCCGGGGTCACACGCTGTGGCCTGCCGTCGGCCTCCGCGTAAGAGTGGCCCATCACCGGCCAGTCCCCGGCGGCCTTGACGATCGCCCAGGCGATCAGGTGGGTGAAGGAGAGCTTGCGACCCGCGTTCTTCAGCGCGCGGCGGCGGGCGTCCAGCGTGGTGACCGGGAGAGTGCGGAAGCTGGTGGCCGTCGGGATCGAGCGGCTCTCGTTCATGAAGCGAACGAGCGTGGCCGCCGGGCCGCGGATGACCTGGGTCTCGGCATCGGCGGGCGGTCCGGAGGAGGCTGACCCGTTGCCCTCGATGGCGTCGCGGACGTCGTCCTTGGTCACCTTGCCGCGCGGGCCGGTGCCGCTCAGCGCGCTCAAGTCGACCCCGTGCTCTCCCGCCATGCGGGCGGCGACGGGCGTGACATTCACGCCGCCGTTGCCCTGGATGGGCGGCGGCTCGGCGGGCCCTTCCACGCCGCTCCCGTTGGCGAATGGCGCGTCGCCGGGCTCGATCTCACCCAGCACGGCCCCCACGGCCACCGTCTGATCGGGCTCGACGGCGATGCTGGTCAGGGTTCCGGAGACCGGCGAGGGGATCTCGGTGTCCACCTTGTCGGTGGAGACGTCGAGCAGCGGCTCGTCGGCCTCGACCCGGTCACCCACCTGCTTGCGCCACTCGAGCACCGTCCCCTCGGTCACCGACTCGCCCATCTGGGGCATCGTGATCTCGACCGTCGAGGTGCGGGTGACCATGTGCTTTGGACTCTAGCCCCTGCCCGGTGAAGCCTGAGAAGCTTCCCCGCATGGCTGCCGAGGCGACCACCCGCCGGCGCAAGTTCTGGGCCTGGGGCTACGCAAGAGGGGCGGTGGACCCGCAGGCGCCGCTCAACCCCGGCATGCTGATCGACGCGGAGCGCGACAAAGGATGAGCCGGCGCCGCGAGCTGGCCCGGGCCGACCGCGTACTGCCGGGCCTGTGGCGCCTGCGCCTGCCGCTGCCGTGGCCGGTGGTGCCGCACGTGAACGCCTTCGCGGTCGCCGCGGGAAGCGGCGTGGTGCTGGTGGACTGCGGGCTGTCGGAGCCCGGATCGCTGAGCGGGCTGCGCCAGGCGCTGGCGCAGGCCGGCCTCGGCCTCGAACACGTGCGGCTGCTGGTGTGCACCCACGCCCACGGCGACCACTACGGGCAGGCCGCGGCGATCGTGGAGGAGACGGGCTGCGAGCTGTGGATGAACCCCAACCACGGCCACACCACCGGCGCTGCGCAGCACCCCGACCGGACAATGCAGTGGCGCGTCGAGGTGGCCCGCCACAGCGGCACTCCGCTGGACGACCTCGAGGAGTACGAGTCCACCCGCCGCGGGCGTGGCTCAGGACTGTCGGGGATCGTGATGCCCGACCGCGACCTCACCGACGGCGTGGAGGTGGAGAGCGACCTGGGCACCTGGCGCGCCTACGAGACGCCCGGCCACGCGCCCTCTCACGTGGTCCTCCACCAACCGGAGCGCAGGCTGTTGCTGTCGGGCGACCACCTCCTGGGCCGTGTCTCCCTCTACTACGACCACGGCTACACGCCCGACCCCGCGGGCGAGTTCCTCTCGAGCCTCGACGTGGTCGAGCAGCTCGACATCAGCCTGGTGCTGGCCGGCCACGGCCGCCCGGTGCGTGACGCGCGCGGCCTGATCGCCGCGAACCGTCGCACGATCGCCGCGCGTCTCGACGGCATCCGCGCCGCCCTGGCCGACGGCCCCCGAGCCGCATACGACCTGGTGGACGACGTTCGTGGCGCCGCCGGCCTGCTGGCCGACATCCCGACCTTCGCTCGGGTGAGCTGGATCTTCCCCGAGACCCTCTGCTACCTGACCCACCTGGAGAAGCTGGGCGAGATCAGCCGCGAGGAGCACGGCGAGCAGGAGCTCTGGCGGCTGGGCTAGCGGACGAGCGGCTGGGCCAGCGGAGGAGCGCAGCCCGAGCGCTGGTCGGGCGACCGGACGCTCTGCTCGCTTACCGGGCCGGCTTTACCCGGAAGCCGACTTTGCTTCCGCGGCCCCGGCGGAAGGTGCCCGTCTGCGTCGAGACGATCCACGGCCGGGGCAGGTCGCCGTCCTCG
>JACCZR010000108.1 GCA_013695855.1 Thermoleophilaceae bacterium | reverse complement strand
ACGCTTGCCGGCGCCGGCAAGCGGGCCAGAGCTCGACGGTAGCGGCGCATGGACGCGCGGCGGAAGTCCCCGTGGGTCTGGCGACGCAGGCGGGCAACTTGCTCGCGGTGGAGGCGGTGCGAGCGGTTCTCGTTGTGGCCGATCACGTCGCCGGTGCGGATGCCATAGCGACCCTGGAGGTGACGGGTGAGCCGGAGCGAGGCCGCGATCTGACGGCGGTTGCTCAGCACCTGGCCGTCGCTCGTCCCCACGTGCTCGATCCCGATCGCCGTGTAGTTCAGGCCCACCGTGTGGCGGCACATGATGTTCGTGGGCACCAGGTCGTAGATGCGCCCGCGGCGATCGATCACGTAGTGCGCGCACACACCGGGCAGCTCGCCCAGCTCGGGGTCCGGCCGGTTGCGGGCGAAGGTGTCGTACGCCGAGTCGAAGCTGTTCGAGGCGGTGTAGTGCTCGACGATCACGCGAGGGCGGTCGAGCGCGAAGCTGTCGATGCCGTAGTGGCGGCGAGCGTAGGCGCGCATCTGGCGCTTGCGGTCCTCCCCGAAGGAAATGCGCCGCCGCACGGTCGGCGGCGGGGCGATCGCCCGGGCGACGGTGAGCGCGGCCCCCGCGTGGCGACGAGTCGAGCGAGCCGAGAGCTCCCCGCCGGGCAGCTCGACCACGAACGCCGTGGAGCCCGGCACCGTGCGGTTCTGCCAGCTCGTGGCGGTGCCCGGCAGCGGATCCAGCCGGCGGTGCGGTAGGCCCGAGCGGCGCGCGTAGAGGGCCTCGAGGCGGGTGTCGCCTCCGGTGCGCTTGGTCACCAAACGCAGCTGCTGGTGGTACCAGACGGTCACCCGCGGGCGGATGCGCAGCGTCAGGTCGCGCACGGCCCGCGACTCGGGCTCCGAGAACGGCGCGGCGCCGGGGTAGTAGGTCTCGAAGGCGCGGCCTCCACCGCGCCAGCCCACCGAGAAGTTGCGGTTGAGATCCACGCCGCGGGCGTTCTGGCGGCGGCGGGCGGCCGCGCCGTCGGGGTTCGCGTCGTCGATCAGCCACAGCTCGGTGCCCCGCGGCGGCCGCGCCCGGCGCAGGCGGCGGGTGACAGCGCGCCCGGCGACCTCTGTCCCGTGGATCTCGCCCACCACCAGGACCTTGCGCGGCGCCCGGGGGTTGCCCACGCGGATCGCAGTGATCGCCCGGCCCTGGGCGGAGCGCCCGATCTCCTCGGTGCGCTGGACGGCCTCGCCAGCGGGAGGCGCCGCCGGAAGGGACGCGAGCGCGACGGCGAGAGCAGTGCCGAGCATCTGCCATATATAGCTCCGCGGGCATCCCTGCCCGCGATCCGATGACGCCGGTCGCATCCAGCGACCGTGACCGGCTGGGCTGCGCCCAGCCTTTAGCGTCACCCGGGTGACCCGCGCCATCGCCGACCTCGCGGCCCGCCACGGCCGCGTGACCGTCGACACCGAGTTCATGTCGGAGCGTCGCTACCGCGCGCTGCTGTGCCTGGTTCAGGTGGCCGTGCCCGACCCCGATGGCGAGGACGGCGTGCGAACCGACGTGCTCGATCCGCTGGAGGGGGGCTTTGACCCCGCCCCTCTGGCCCGGGCGCTGGCCGACCCCGAGATCGAAGTGGTGATGCACGCCGGCCGCCAGGACGTCGCGCTGCTGCGCCGCGATTGGCAGACCGAGGTCCGCGGGCTGTTCGACACGCAGGTGGCCGCGGGCTTTTTGGGCCTGGGCCCGCAGGAGGGCTACGAGTCCCTCGTGCGCCGCGTCCTCGACGTAGAGCTCAAGGGCGGAGAGGGCTTTACCCGCTGGGACCGGCGGCCCCTCACCGACGCCCAGCTCTCCTACGCGCGGGCGGACGCGAGCCGGCTGCTGGCCCTGGGCGAGGAGCTCAAGCGCCGGCTGACCGAGCGCGGGCGCCTCCAGTGGGCGCAGGAGGAGTGTCGCCCGCTCGAAGACTCGAGCGACGAGCGCGATCCCGAGCGCCTGTACGAGCGCCTGCCAAAGCTCAGCCGCCTGAGCGCCGAGGGCCGGGGCGTGGCCCGCGAGCTGGTCGACTGGCGCGAGCGGACGGCCGAGCGCGCCGACCGGGCGGCTACCTCGGTGCTCGGTGACCAGGCGCTGACCGAGCTGGCTCGCCGGCTGCCGCGCTCGCGCAGCGCCCTGGAGGAGATCCGGGGCCTGCCCCAGCCCACGCTGCACCGCCGCCATCGCGAGCTGCTCGAGGCCGTGGAGCGTGGACGCTCGAGAAAGGCGGCCACGCCGCCATCGGGCGCGCCGACGCGCGACTCGCGCGACGCCCCGCTGGTGGCACTGGCGCAGGCCGTGGTGCGCCAGCGTTGCCAGGAGGAAGAGGTGGCTGCCGAGCTCGTCGCCACCCAGGCCGAGCTCGCCGAGCTGGTCTCGGTCCTTCGCAGAGGCGAGCCCTCGAAGGCCCGCGTCGGGGCCGGGTGGCGCCACGAGCTGGTCGGACATGAGCTGCAAGAGCTGCTCGCCGGCCGGCGGACCGTGTCGGTGGCCGGCGGCGCGCGCCTGCGGCTGGAGGAGGTCTGAGCGCCGCCGGGCGTGAGGAGCCGGCGCACCCCGCGGGTGTTTGGGTCCAGGTGTACTAGCCCCCGCCCACGGCTTCGATCACCCAGCCGGTCCCGCCGCAGGTGTCGCAGACGGCGGCGGCCACCACGCCCGAGCCGTCGCAGTCAGGGCAGACATCCTCGCCGGTGGACGGCGCCCCGGGCGGGGCCTCATCCCCGGAGGCCATCTCCTCGGCGGCCATCTCCTCTGGCGGGTCCTCATCCCCGGAGGCCATCTCCTCTGGCGGGACCTCATCCCCGGGGGCCCTCTCGTCTGACTCGGGCTCAGTGATCGCGCAGTGCCCCGATCAGCTGGTCGTATCGCTCATCGTCCTTCAAGCTCGGTCCGTGGTTCTTCGCCATGCGCCCCTTCTTCTCGGTCGAGCCCTTGGCGAAACACTCGCAGGACGACCGGCCGAAAGAAAGGCGAGACTGAGCCCATGACCGACGAGGAGGCGCATCGGCTCGCGCGCGAGAAAGGCCTGTCGCGACCGCTGTACGCCCTGGTGGCCAGCACGCTCGGCCCGCTCATGCGGTTGTGGTTTCGCATGCACATCGAGGGCGCCGACCGCATTCCCGAGCAGGGCGCGGCCATCCTCGCCCCCAACCACAAGAGCTTCGGCGACTCGTTCTTCCTGGGCGTGTGCACCGAGCGTGGGCTGCGCTTCATGGCGAAGACCGAGCTCTTTCGCGGCCGGTGGGGTCGAACGCTCGTGCGCCTGGGCGCCTTCCCGGTTAAGCGCGGCGAGGCCGACGACGAGGCTCTGCTCACCGCCCGCACCATCCTCGAGCAGGGCGGGCTGTTGGCGCTCTTTCCCGAGGGCACGCGCGTGCGGGATCCCGACGGGCTCGGCACGCCGCGCCGGGGAGCCGGACGGCTGGCCTTGGAGAGCCGCGCCCCGCTGGTGCCCTGCGCGATCAGCGGCACCGAGGACCTGCTGCTCGGCCCTTTTCCCAAGCCCAAGCGGGTCCAGGTGGCCTTCGCCGAGCCGATCCCGGCCGCCGCGTTGCCGGCCACGCCCGAGGCCGCCGGCGAGTTGATCGAGGAGCGGCTCTGGCCCGAGGTGACGGGCGAGTATCGGCGCCTGCGCTCGCGCCCGACGCTCATCGCCGCCGCAGTCACGACGCTGGGATTGGGCGCGTTGGCGATCTTTCGGCGCCGTCGTTAGCACGGAACTACAAAACGAGGCCAAGCGCTAGCGGCATCCCACAAGACCCTCGCGCCCGGGCGGCGTAGCTTACGAGTCATGTCGCGCACCCAGCAGATCGGCAACCTCGTAGGCGTCGTGCTTCCCTTCGTGGGGCTGGTCGTGGCCATCGTCTTGCTGTGGAACAGCGCAGTGGACGGCATCGACCTCGCCATACTCGGCGTGCTCTACCTCTTGGTGGGCTTCGGGGTCACGATCGGCTACCACCGTCTGCTCACCCATCGCGCCTTCGCCACCCACAAGCGCCTCGAGTACGCCTTCGCCGCGCTGGGCTCCGCCTCGTTGCAGGGCCCGGTGCTCGAC
>JACCZR010000106.1 GCA_013695855.1 Thermoleophilaceae bacterium | reverse complement strand
GACCCAAGCAGGACGAGGTTAGGCCCGCTGGGCCCCGGCCGCGCGACGGCGCGGACGTCGGTGAAGGCGGCCAGGAGCGTGGCGGCCTGCGCCCGGAAGAGCTTCAGGCCCCCGCCGTCGATCACGTTGAGCGCATAGAGGCCGCCGGGGCGAAGCACCCGGCGCACCTCGGCCACCCACTCCGCGGTGGCCAGGTGCCACGGGACGGCCACGGCGCCGAAGGCGTCGCCCACCAGCACGTCGGCCGAGTCGCCGGCCAGGTCGCGCAAGGCGACCCGGGCGTCGCCCAGGGTCACGCGCAGAGCCGGCGAGGTGCGCAGCCCCAGGCGGGCTCGGGCGAGCGAGACCACGTCTGCGTCGACCTCCAGCACCCGCGAACGCGAGCCCGGCCGGGCCGCCGCCAGCCAGCGCGGCAGCGTGAAGCCGCCCCCGCCGGCGAAGACCGCGTCGAGGGGGGCGTCCCTCGGCTGGACGCCAGCGACGGCGTCTGCGATCCAACGGACGTACTCAAACTCGAGGTGGCGCGGATCCTCGAGGTCGACGTACGAGTGGCGCAGGTCGTCGAGCACCAGCACCCGGCCGCTCGGGCGGTCGGGGTCCTCGGTGACGGTGGCGCAGTGGTAGGTGCTCTCGACCTCGCACGGCGAGCCGACCGCGAGGGAGAGCGCCGCCGCGCCGCAGGCGATGGTCACCAGGACGACCGCCGGGCCCGCTCGGGCGGACCGGGAGGCCAGCCCGAACGCCAGGCCGGCAGCCACGAGCAGCGAGCCCACCGCCAGCACCGAGGCGCTCACCGAGACCAGGGGGACGAGCACGAAGCCCGTCCCGAAGGTACCGGCCAGGGCTCCGGCTGTGGCCCACGCCGACAGCCGGCCGACGACGGTGCCGCTCTGCCCGAGATCGCGCAGCTCGAGGCGCGCGACCGTCGGCGTGACCGCGCTCAGCACCGCAGCGGGTGGCAGCAGCGCCACCGCCGCGACACCCAGCGCGGCCAGGTCTCCACCACCCTCCACCCCGGGTCCCAGCAGCCGCACGAGCGGGACGGTGCAGAGCGCGAGCAGCCCTCCCGACACCAGCAGCCCCGACAGCAGCCGTCGGGGGTCGGAGCGGTCGGCCGCCCGGCCGCCGAGCGCCGAGCCTCCGGCGATCCCGGCGAGGACCACCCCGATGATCGAGGTGGTGGTCTCCAGCGTCAGCCCGACGTAGGGCGCCAGCAGCCGAACGCCGAGGATCTCGAGGACGAGGACGACGCCCGAGGCGAGGAAGACGAGTGCGGCGGCGAGGTCCTTGCTGAGGGGAGCGGGGCCCGCCGGCCCGGCCGGCTCGGCGTTCAGCTCAGCGGCCCGTCAGGGCGATCAGCAGGGCAGCGGCCGGCTCAGCCGCCGGCCCGCGCGTACACCTCATCCAGAATGGAGTCCTGGTCGGGCAGGTTGAAGTTCTCCTCGAGGTAGCGCGCCGTCTCGTCACGTGGGGTGCCGTTCAGCGCCATGTTCAGGGCTATCAAGCGTGCCCCCTCCGAGCCCTCGCCGCCCGGCCCGGCCCGCGCCTCCACTTCCTCTGCGGGCTCCTCTACTTCCTCCAGAAGCTCCTCGTCTTCGACGGGCTCGGCCAAGGTGGGCTGGTCGACCGCCGCGACCGGCTCACCCTCGGCCAGCTCGTCCTCAGCAAGCTCGGCCTCCGCCTCGGCGAGCTCGGGCTCCTCCTCCGTGGCTGCCTCGTAGGCCAGCTCGGCGTCCTCTTCCTCGAGGTCCTCGAGCAGGTCATCGTCCACGGGGCTGGTCGTAGTCGCGGCACCACCCGCAGAGCCGACGGAGGTGGTCGAGGAGCTGGGTGGTGCGGCAGCCCGGATGTCCGAGAGGCCCTCACGCAGCTCCTCGAGCTGCCCCGTAAGGTCCTCGGCCTCGCGGCGCAGGCGCTCGGTCAGGTCTCCCACGGTGCTCCGCAGATTCGTCACCAGGCCCTCGAGCTCGGAATCGATGGTCTCGGCCTTGGCCGTCATCGTGCTGGTGGCGTCCTGCACGCCCTGCACGTGCCCGGCGGCCTCGCTCTCGGCGTTCGTTCGGGTCTCGAGCGCGTCGGCCTCCGCCGCGCTGCGTGTCTGCTCGGCCTCTCGCCTGGCGTCGGCGGTGAGCTTGTCCATCTCAGCCCGGGCCGTGAGCTCGATGTCGGAGGCGCTGTTCTCCGCGGCCTCGACGATGGCCCTGACCTGCTCGGCCGCCACCGACCCGAGCGACTCACCCGGACTGGGAGCGGCGGCGGCGCGCTCGGCCGCCTCGGCGATCTCCCGGAGATGCCTGTCGACCTCGTCGGGGTCATAGCCGCGGCGTGCGGCCGAGAAGTCCGTCCGCTCGATGAACCTGCGCTCCAACTCCAAAAGGTTGCCTCCGCTCGACTTTCCTGGAGGGCGCAGCGTACAAGAGCAGGACCAGTTAGTGGCCCGACCGGCTCAGGGCGCGCGGCTCCACCGGCGGCGCGTGACTCTACGAGGCGCCGCAAGGCGCCGTCAGGCGCTGGCCTCGATCTCGTCGAGCTCGCGGCGCAGGCTCTTGATCTCGTCACGCAGCTTTGCCGCGTACTCGAAGCGCAGGTCGTCGGCGGCCGCGAGCATCTCCTCCTCGAGCTCGACGATCGTGCGCGTGATGTCCTCGGAGGACATCCCCTCCTCCCGCGCGCGCCGGCGGCGGCGCGAGCGATCGGGCAGCTTGGACTCGACGGCCAGGAAGTCCGAGATGTCGGAGATCCCCTTGCGCACGGTCTCGGGCGTGATCCCGTGCTCGGTGTTGTAGGCGACTTGGACGACCCGGCGGCGGTCGGTCTCGCTCAGCGCCGCTCGCATGGCCGCCGTCTCCTTGTCGGCGTACATGACCACGTGGCCCCGGATGTTGCGGGCCGCCCGCCCAATCGTCTGGATGAGCGAGGTCTCCCCGCGCAGAAATCCCTCCTTGTCGGCGTCGAGGATGCCCACCAGGCTCACCTCGGGGAGATCGAGCCCCTCCCTGAGCAGGTTGACGCCGACGAGGACGTCGTACTCGCCGAGGCGAAGCTCCCGGATGATCTGAATCCGCTCCAGCGTGTCGATCTCGGAGTGCAGGTAGCGGACCCGGAAGCCGTACTCGAGCAGGTAGTCCGTGAGGTCCTCCGCCATCTTCTTCGTGAGCGTGGTGACCAGCGTGCGCTCGCCCGCCTCGGCTGTCTTCTTGATCTCGCCCATGAGGTCGTCGATCTGGTTCTTGGTCTCGCGGACGTCTATCTCGGGGTCCACGATGCCCGTGGGCCTGACGATCTGCTCGACGATCGTCGTCGAGTGGTTTCGCTCGAACTCGCCGGGGGTGGCGGAGACGAGGACCACCTGCGGGACCCGAGTGAGGAACTCGTCAAAGGTCTGGGGGCGGTTGTCCATCGCGCTGGGCAGCCGGAAGCCGTAGTCCACGAGGGTCTGCTTGCGTGAGCGGTCGCCCTCGTACATGCCGCCGATCTGCGGCACCGTCTGGTGCGACTCGTCGACGAAGACGACGTAATCGGAAGGAAAATAATCGAGCAGCGTGTGCGGCGCCGATCCCGCCGGCCGCCCGTCGAGGATGCGCGAATAGTTCTCGATCCCGTTACAGAAGCCGAGCTCGCGCATCATCTCCATGTCGTACTCCGTGCGCTGGCGGATCCGGTGCGCCTCGAGCATCCGGCCCTGGCTCTCGAAGAGGGTCACCTGCTGCTCCAGCTCGTGCCTGATCTCGTCCTGAGCGCGCTCGATCGTCGGCTTCGAGGTGACGTACTGCGTCGCGGGAAAGACGGTGATCGTGTCGAGCTTGGTGAAGACCTCGCCCGTGAGCGGGTCGAAGTGCGTGATCTGCTCGACCTCGTCGCCGAACATCGAGATCCGGTAGGCGGTCTCCGAGTACGCCGGCTGAACCTCGATCACGTCCCCTTTGACCCGGAAGCGCCCGCGCCCGAGCAGCGTGTCGTTGCGGACGTACTGGATGTCGATCAGCTTCCGAAGCATCACGTCTCGGTCGGTCTCCTCA
>JACCZR010000084.1 GCA_013695855.1 Thermoleophilaceae bacterium | reverse complement strand
GTGGCTCGGGCGGGCGGCGGAGGTGCGCCCGGGGGCGCTCGACCGCGTCGCCGCGAGCCACGAGCGCGCGGTGGCCCTACTCTCGCGCTGGCCCCGCTCACTCGTGCACGGCGAGTTCTACGCCTCGAACGTCCTCGTCGAAGGAGAGGGCGCTGAAGCGCGGGTGCGCCCCGTCGACTGGGAGATGGCCGGCGTGGGCCCCGGGCTTGTGGACCTCGCGGCGCTGACCTCGGGAGGGTGGAGCGCCGAGGAGCGCGAGCGTCTCGCGGCGGACTATCACGACGCGTGGCCCGCCCGTCTGCCGAAGCCGGGGTGGGACGAGTTCCTCGACGCGTTGGACCACTGCCGCCTGCTGCTGGCGGTGCAGTGGATCGGCTGGTCGCGTGAGTGGACGCCGCCGGCCGAGCACGCCCACGACTGGCTGGGCGAGGCGCTCGGCCTGGCCGACCGGCTGTCCGCATGAGCGACTGCCGCCTGGTCGTCAACGCCGACGACTTCGGGCGCAGCGAGGCGATCAACCGGGGGGTGCTGCTCGCGCACACGAGCGGCATCGTCACGAGCGCGAGCCTCATGGTGCGCCACGAGACCGCCGGTCCCGCGGCGCTTGCCGCCCGTGAGCACCCCGCGCTGGGCCTCGGACTGCACCTCGACCTGGCCGAGTGGGAGTACCGGCGGGGAGAGTGGCGCCCGCTCTACGAGGTCGTCGATCCCGGCGCCCCGGACGCCGTCGAGGCCGAAGCACAGAGCCAGCTCGAGCGGTTCCGGCAGCTGGTCGGCCGCGACCCGACCCATCTGGACTCCCACCAGCACGTGCATCGCGACGAGCCGGCCCGCTCGGTGGCGGCCGATCTGGCCGCCTCGTTGGGGGTGCCCCTCCGCCTCGACGGTACCGTGCGCTACTCAGGGGCCTTCTACGGCCAGGACCGCCACGGCGCCCCGGCGCACGAGGCCATACGCGCCGAGTCGCTCGCGGCGACTATTCGAGCCCTGCCCGAGGAGGCCACCGAGGTGTGCTGCCACCCCGCCGATGCCACCGACGTCCCGAGCGCCTATGGTGCGGAGCGGATCCTCGAGCTTCGCGCACTCTGCGACCCGAGGCCGAGGCGTGCGGTCGAGGAGCGCGGCGCGGTGCTGTGCAACTTCGGGGAGCTCCTCGCCCGGCGAGGTGGCGCCACCTAGCTCGGGGTTGCCGGCCCAGGACCGCAAGCGTAGGTTGGGCTTACCCGACTGTTTGGAGGCTTCCATGCCCCGGCGCTGCTCTATCGCCTGCATCATTCCGCCAGTTCTGCTCGAGGAGCTGGTCCGCAACGGCGACCAGGAGGAGCGAGACGCGCTGCTGCGCACGCTGTCGCTTGACGCCACGCTGCGCACCGCCCGGGTGCACAACGCGCTCGTCGGCGCGCCCGCCAACCGCACCACGGTGCTCCAGAGCCTCACCCCCGGCCAGCCCCGGCGGACGATCTATGATTGCAACGGCCAGGAGCCGGACGACCGATCCCGAGCGCGTGCGGGCCGAGGGCGAGCCCGCCACCGACGACGACGCCATCAACGAGGCCTACGAGGGACTGGGCGATACCTACGCCTTCTAGTGGGACCAGTTCACGCGGAGACTCGATCGACGACCAGGGCATGCCGCTGGACGGCTGGGTGCACTACGGCCGCGAGTACGACAACGCCTTCTGGGACGGCCAGGAGATGGTCTTTGGCGATGGCAAGACGTTCGACCGCTTCACCAAGTCGCTCGACGTGATCGGCCACGAGCTCACGCACGGGGTGACCGAGCACGACGCGGGCCTGCAGTACCTCAACCAGTCCGGGGCGCTGAACGAGTCGGTCTCAGACGTGTTCGGCGTGCTGGTGAAGCAGTTCAAGCTGGAGCAGACAGCCGATCAGGCCGACTGGCTGATCGGCGCCGACATCGTCAAGCCCGGCTTCCCGGGAAAGGCGCTGCGCTCGATGACAGTGCCGGGCACGGCCTGGGACGGCGACGATCAGCCGTCCAACATGGCCGACTACGTCAACACGATGGCCGACAACGGCGGCGTGCACACCAACTCGGGCATCCCCAACAAGGCCTTCGCCGACCTCGCCCTGAAGCTCGGCGGGCAAACGCGTGGGAGAAGGCGGGGCGGGTCTGGTACGAGACACTGCGCGACCCGCGCGTGCGCGCGGACGCGACCTTTCGTCAGTTCGCCGGACGCACGCTGGCAACGACCCGCCGGCTCTACGGCAGCGGCAGCGACGAGGTCAACGCCGTCACCGCGTAGTGGAAGGACGTGGGGGTGATCGCCCACTGATGGCCGACGAGCCCCAGCGGATCGAGCTCGCCCGCACCGGCGGGTTTGCCAACATCCCGATGCGCGCCAGCGTTCCAGCCCACGCGCTCGGCCCCCACGAGCGAGCTGGCGTGGACGCGCTGCTGAGCCGCCAGCCGGCCGAGGAGGCGGAGGCCGGCGAGCCCGACCGGTTTCAGTACGACGTCACCGTGGTCGCCGGCGAGCGCCGCCACCACGTGCGGCTCGGCGAGGCAGAGACGACGGCGGGCTGCGGCCGCTGATCGACTGTCTGGAGCGCGACGCCACGCCGGCCACCAAGAGGCCGACGTGATCCGGCAGCTGCCGAACAGGAATCCCGCGACGCGACGAGCGTTCGCCGACGTCACCCACGCCCCGGGGGAGTCGCACATCACCTCTCAGCGCGCCGCTGCGCCAAGTCCCAGCGGGTCTGGGCGGCTGAGGATCTCGCGTTCGCGGGGATCCGGAAAACCGGCCTTCAGGCTCTCCGCCAAGAGCTCTTGCTCCAGTAGCACGCGCGGACGCTCCGATTCGTCGACGATCTCCAGGAGATGCGTGTAGAGCGCCGCGAGTCGCCGCGCGACCTGCGCGGACCTCGCGCCGTAGTGGCGGATCTCGATCAGCGCGAGGTCGAGAGAATCGCTCCAGGTTGGTGTGGGGACCAGGCCCACGGGAGTGCCATCCCCTCTCAGGACGACCGAAGGGCCGAGACTGCGGTGGTGCAGCTCGACGAGCAGGGTCTCGATGGGATCAAGTGCCTGCACCGCGGTAGTCGGGTCGTTGACCGCCGGGGAAAGCGCGCGGATCGCGATGTCCACGAAGATTCGCAGGCCGAAGGCCGGGTCCTGGTCAAGGGTCCGCTGACGCGCGAGCACAAGGACGCGGCGCGCAAGACGGCCGTCCGTTTTCCCTGTCGAGTTGCGCAGGCGCAAGACGATCGCGTCCCGTTGTACGTACTGCCCGACGACGGGAACCACCTCGACGAAGGCCCCAGTCGCGCGAGCCAGGCGAACGAGAGCGTCACGGTCGACGGAGGCCAGTACCCCGCCCGCACCGTCGTGGCGAATCTCCTGTACCGGGCCCTCGGCCACCGGGATGGCGGCCGGAGCCGACGGCGCGCTGCTGGCGGGATGTGCTTCGTCGACGACCTGCAGGGTGCGCTCGAGGAGCCCACGCAGGATGGCCCCGATCTGCGTGCTGTCGAAGGCCCGCTGAACGAGAGCTACGAACGCCGCGAAGGTGACGAACGTGAGCACGAGACCGGTCAGCACGGTGATTGCGGGCGCGGTACGGTCGCTGGCCTGGTTGGCCTCGTGGCCGAGTGCCGCGAGAGCGAAGAGCGAGTAGCTCGCGGTGGCCGTCGGGAGCGCGAGGCCTAGCACCACAACGCGGTCTCGGCGCAGGCGCGCGGCCAGACGGGGCGAGTATGAGGAGGTCTGGATCTGCGCGGCCACGAGAACCGCCGAGAACACGATGCCGGTGAAGGTGATCATTCCGGCGGCCACGGCTCCGAAGATCTGCTCGGCGGAGGAAAGATCGATTGGCAGGACGGCCTCGTCCGTGACGGCGTCATCGATCTTGGGCAGCAGCAGGCCCAGGGCGATCGCGACGAGGTTCGCCGCCAACACGGGTAGCCACATCGAGGAGGCCAACCAGACCCGCGCCCGTAGGAGTCGCATCGAGGGGCGACCGCTCCGGACTGGCGCTGGGCGACTCACCGAAGCAAAGCTACCGCGAGCA
>JACCZR010000073.1 GCA_013695855.1 Thermoleophilaceae bacterium | reverse complement strand
GGCCCGGCTGACCTCGTGTTACGACAGCGCCTGACCTCGGCCTACGTCAGGCGAGAGAACGCGCGGCGGCCCTTTCGTGAGCCGCCGCCGCGTCGCTGTCTCCTCCCTCAGGAACAGCTCAGGTCTTGCGCTCGAGATTCGAAACCTCTTCGGCCTTGGCGTCGGCCTGGTCCTGCTTCTTGGCGAGATCGTCCTTGGCATCGCCCTTGCGCTCCTCGTCGCGTCCTTGACGTTTGGTGGATGCGCTTCCGGTGATGCCGCCGGCGGCCTGCTTGGCGCGGCCGGTGATCTTGTCCATGATTCCCATTGGGCCAGTCTTCTCCTGAATCGGGGTACTCCCCCGAACCTACCCGCCAGAGCTCCGATGGAAACGATCTCTGCCGGCCGCGCGGGACCAGCCCGAGGGGGCGCTCGAACCCCCCGCTGCGCGTGCCCTCGGCCACCATCCGAAGGTAACGACCGCCTCAGGCCGCGGGCGACGGTACGTGCTTGCCCACGGAGGTGGCCTCAATCGGTGGGGCGACTTGCCCTCGGCCCGGCACCAAGAGCGCCAGCACTGCGCCCACCGTGAGCACCACGACCGCGACGGGCAGCGCGGCCACCACGCCGTCGGTGAACGCCTGCGGGCTCGAGTAGCCGCCGTTGGCGGTGAACACCGACGCCAGCACCGCCACCCCCATCACGCCGCCGATCTCTCGCACGGCGTTGTTTGCACCCGAGGCCTTGCCCGCCTCCGAGCGGCGGACCGAGGCCAGCACGGTCTCCGCCGCGGTGGGGAACACAAGCGCCATCCCGGTGCCGGCGAGCACGAACGGGGGGATCAGGTCCACGAACGGGGTGCCCGGGGCGGCAACGAGCGCGACCCAGCCCAGGCCCACCGCTTGCAGCGCCAGGCCCGCGGCCATGAGCGGGCGTGTGCCCACCCGCGCCATCAGCAGGCCCGCCAGCGGGGCCACCAGCATCGGCATCCCGGTCCAGGGAAGGGTCCGCAGGCCGGCCTCGAACGGCCCGAGGCCCTGCGCGGTCTGGAAGAACTGACTCAGCAGGAAGATCGCCCCGAAGGTCCCGAAGAACATCGCGAACGACAGGCCGTTGGTGGCGCTGAACGCGCGGGAGCGGAAGAAGCGCAACGGGAGCATGGGCGCCCGGCTGCTCCGCTCGTGGGCCACGAAAGCCGCCAGCACCGCCACGCCCAGGCCCAGCGATCCGACCACGATCGGGCTCGTCCACCCCAACGCCTCGCCGCGCACGATCCCGAAGGTGAGGCCGAACAGCCCGGCGCCGGCGAGCGCGAGGCCGCGCAGGTCCAGCTCGCGGTCGGGGCCGTGCGACTCGCTGAGCATCTTCACAGCGAGCGGGATCAGCACGAGCCCGATCGGGACGTTGATCCAGAACACCCACTGCCAGGCGATCCCCTCCACGACCGCTCCGCCCACGAACGGGCCGAGCGCCACGCCGAGGCCGCTGATCCCGCCCCAGATGCCCAGCGCCGCAGCGCGGCGATCGGGCGGGAAGGCCTCGCTGACCAGCGTGAGCGTGAGCGGCGTCACGATGGCCGCGCCCACACCTTGTAGCGCGCGGGCCGCGATCAGTGCCTCGATCGAGGGCGAGAGAGCGGCGAGGGCGCTCGCGAAGGTGAACAGGCCCATGCCGGCGATGAACATGCGCTTGCGCCCGAAGCGATCGCCCAGGGCGGCTCCGGTGATCAGCAGCACTGCGAAGGCCAGCGTGTAGGCGTTCACCGTCCACTCCAGAGACTCGATGGAGCCGCCGAGGTCGGCCCGGATGGAGGGAAGCGCGACCCCCACCACCAGGTTGTCCAGCGCGGTCATGAACAGGCCCGCGCCCGCGAGCGCCAGTGTCCAGCCGGCGCGTTTCGTCATTGGTGAGCTCATCGCTTCGTGTTCCTTTCTGTGTGTGAGTGATTACTCATCGTTGCGGTAAAAAAGAGAGGACGACTAGCAGCCCTTGACGTCGCCGGTGAGCGTCCTGGCCCAGGTCTCGTCGAGGTCCTCGGCGCCGATGGCCGCCATGACGTTGCAAAGCATCCCGTGGGCGAACCAGCCCCTCAGCTCCTCCTCGCCGGCGCCGGACTCGGCGGCCACGAGCGCGTACAGCTCGCGGAAGGTCCGCTGCATCGCCTCGCGCACCAACGGCTCGGCGCCCGAGGTCACCTGCGAGTGCAGCTGAATCAAGAGCACGTCACGGTCGCTCTCCAGGAGCTCCCCGTACGCGTTCCCCATCTCGGCCAACGGAGCCAGATCGTTCGCTCGCGCGCGCTTCGCGGCGGCGCGGAACGTGTCGATCATCCGCTCGCGCGCCCGGGAGCAGACCGCCGCGAAGAGCTCCGCCTTGGTCGGGAACAGCCGGAAGACGTAGGCCTGCGATATGCCCGCGGCCTTGGCGATCTCCAGCGTCGGGGCGGCGTGGTACCCGCGCTCGGCGAACACCGGCATGGCCGCGTCGAGCAGCGACTCCCGCCGCTCGTCGGCGGTCGAGAGCACCCTGGTGGTGGAGGAGGCGGCCATCGGGTGGGTGTGAGTCTGCACTCACTCACTAGATGTGTCAAGTGCGTTCGCGCGCATGGCTCGACAGGTTGTCGAAGGCCCGGCGCCCGATCTTGGACCCAGGGCCAAAGGCCGAACGCCCCGCCCTGGGCAACATTCAGACGTGTTCGGAAATCGCTCAGCTCGTGGCGGCCTGGCCGTGGCGGCGGTGGCCGACTGCTTCGGCCGGGATGTCGACCGCTCGCTCGAGCGGATCGACAGCATCGTGACCCGCGCCCGCTCGCGGGGGGCGCGCCTCGTGGTGCTCCCGGAGTCCGCGGTGGGCGGCTACCTCTACGAGCCCAAGGTCCCGGGGATGATCGACTTGGTGGGTCCGGTCCCTGCGCTGGAGCGCGACGGCCCCCACGTCGAGCGGTTGCGCCGAATCGCCGGCGAGACGGTCGTGTGCGTCGGCTACACCGAGGCCGCGCTGGGTGGCGGCGTCTACTCGAGCGCGATCTGCCTGAGCGGAGACGGGGTGCTCGGCCACCACCGCAAGGTCCACATCCCCCCCGCAGAGCGCGGGGTCTTCCTCTCGGGCGGCGACTTCGAGGCCTTCGACACGCCGGTAGGCCGCCTGGGCATGCTGCTCTGCTACGACAAGGTCTTCCCCGAGGCCGCCCGGAAGCTGTCGCTCGACGGCGCGGAGATCATCGCCTCGATGGCCGCGTGGCCGGCCTGCCGGGAGGCCAACACCCGCCGGCTCGGCCGCGACCTGCAGACACGCCACTTCAACGTGCTCGACCAGGCGCGCGCGGTGGAGAACCAGGTCGTGTGGGTGTCGGCCAACCAGGTGGGCAAGCTCGGGCGCCTGCGCTTCCCGGGCCAGGCCAAGGTGGTCAGCCCCGACGGCAACGTCCTGGCAACCACCCGCTCGCGCAGGGGCGTGGCGGTCGCGAACGTGGACACCCAGGCCGTCCTGAACACCGAGCGCACCCGCATCTCGCACCTGGGCGACCGCCGGCCCCAGGCTTACGCGGCTCTAGGCTAGATCTATGTGCGGAATAGTCGGATCGCACGGGGCGCTCACCCCCGAGGAGTTCGAAGCCATGCTCGGTCGCGTGTCCCATCGCGGCCCCGACGACCGGGGCTCGGTGAGCGTGAACGGGAGCAGGCTCGGCCACACGCGCCTGTCGATCGTCGACGTGGAGTCGGGGCGCCAGCCCCTGGGCGGTGAGGACTCCGGCCTGTGGCTGGTGGGCAACGGCGAGGTCTACAACCACGAGGACGTGCGCTTGACCCTGGACAATGCGCCCTACCTGACGCGCTCGGACAACGAGGTGGCCCTGCACCTGCTGCGCGAGCGGGGGCCTCACGCGCTGGACGAGCTCGAGGGGATGTTCGCGTTCCTGGCGGCCGCCGAGGACGGCACGTTCATCGCGGCGCGCGACCCTGTCGGCATCAAGCCCCTCTACTGGGCCCGTGACGGCGAGAAGGTCGTGTTCGCCTCGGAGATCGGCGCCTTCCCCCCCGAGCTGTTGCCCGAGGTCGAGGCCTTCCCACCCGGTCACCAGTGGACGCCCGAGGGCGGGCTCGATCGCTTCGCCGACGCCGTGCCGGTCGACGGGCGCGAGGCCGCCGAGGGCGAGCAGCGCCCCCCCTCGCCCGGTGACCGCGTCGAGACCCGTGAGATCCTCATGCAGTCCGTACGCCGCCAGCTCATGGGCGACGTCCCCGTGGGCGTCTTCCTCTCCGGCGGCCTGGACTCGAGCCTGATCGCGGCCATCGCCGCCAAGCTGGCGGTAGAGGAGGGCGAGCAGCTGAAGACGTTCGCCGTCGGCACCGCGGGCAGCTCGGACATCATCGCCGCTCGCCGCGTGGCCGAACACATCGGCTCCGAGCACTACGAGCGCGTATACACCGCCGAGGAGGCCGTCCAGGTCGTGCCCGACGTGGTGCGCGCCATCGAGCACTTCGATCCCTCGCTGGTGCGCAGCGCGGTGCCCAACTACCTGCTGGCCGAGATGACGGTCGAGCACGTGAAGGTGGTGCTCACCGGCGAGGGCGCCGACGAGCTGTTCGCCGGCTACGACTACCTGCACAAGCACATCGAAGAGGGCGGCCTGCACGACGAGATCGTGCGCACCGTGGAGGCGCTGCACGGGCTCAACCTCCAGCGCGCCGACCGGGTGACCATGGCCCACGGCCTCGAGGCCCGCGTTCCCTTCCTCGACCGCGAGGTGATCGCCTACGCCGTCGGCCTACCCGCCGCCTGGAAGGTGACCGGCCCCGACGACCCCGAGAAGCGCCTGCTGCGCGAGGCCTTTGACGGCTGGCTACCCGAGGACCTGCTGTGGCGGGGCAAGGAGCAGTTCGGCGACGGCTCGGGCGCCTCGGATGTGCTCAAGGAGGTCTTCGAGTCGAGCATCAGCGAGGAGGAGCTCGAAGCCGAGAAGGACCTCCTCGATCCTCCCGTGCGCACGCGAGAGGAGCTGGCCTACCTGCGGATCTTCCGGGAGGCCCTGCCGGGCGTGCAGGTGGGCCAGACGCTCACGCGCTTCGCCACGGCCTGACCAGCTGGTCGCTTTCTCCGCCGCCCTGTCTCGCTGTGGCTGACTGACACCGATCGTGTCGTCCGTCGCCGCTCGAGAATTCCAGTGCCTACTTCACCCGGGTCGCGTCAGGCCGCGCCGCCGGCTTTCGCCGACCCGTGGCCCTCCGCCCTCTCTGCCCGCAACGCCTCGAGCAGCGCGGCCGCGGCCGCCGGACAGAACTGGCGGCCGGACTCGCTTTCGATCTCG
>JACCZR010000081.1 GCA_013695855.1 Thermoleophilaceae bacterium | reverse complement strand
ACGTCCTTATGGAAAACAGGGGCCCAATGCGGCCCCTTTTCCATTTCTGGGCCCGGCCCCGGGCTTGCGATCTGGCTACTCCTCGTCGATCTGGCTACTCCTCGTCCTGGCTCTGCTTGACCCGGTCTTCGAGCTGCTTCATCACCGACGGGTCGTTGAGCGTCGTGACGTCGCCCAGCTCGCGGCCCTCGCCGATGTCACGCAGCAGGCGCCGCATGATCTTCCCCGACCGGGTCTTGGGTAGGTCGCCAGCCCAGATTATGCGCTTGGGCCGGGCGAACTTCCCGATCTTCTCGCCGACGTGGTCGCGGATCTCCTGGACCTGCTCGTCCGAGCCCTCCGGCTCGGTCCCCTCGAGGGTCACAAAGGCGGTGATGGCCTGCCCGGAGTCCTCATCGCTCTGGCCTATCACCGCACACTCCGCCACCTTCGGGTGCGAGACCACGGCCGACTCGACCTCGGCCGTCGACATGCGGTGCCCGGAGACGTTGATCACGTCGTCGGTGCGCCCGATCACCCAGAAGTAGCCGTCGTCGTCGCGCCGCGCAGCGTCGCCGACCACGTACGTGTCCTTGCCGAGCTTGTCGAAGTAGGTCTCGATGAAGCGGTCGTCGTCCTTGTAGATGGTTCGCAGGATCCCCGGCCAAGGGGTCCTGAGCACCAGCAGGCCCTGCTCGGTGCCCGACTCCTCGCCCTCCTCGGTCACCACCGCGGCATCCACGCCGGGCAGCGGCTTGGTGGCCGATCCGGGCTTGGCGGGCGTGACCCCCGGGAGGGGCGAGATCAGGATGTGCCCGGTCTCGGTCTGCCACCAGGTGTCGACGATCGGGCAGCGCTCGCCGCCGATCACCTTCCAGTACCAGACCCAGGCCTTCGGGTTGATGGGCTCTCCCACTGTGCCCAGCAGGCGCAGCGAGGACAGGTCGTGGCGCTCGGGGTACTCGACGCCCCACTTCATCGCGGCGCGAATGGCCGTGGGCGCGGTGTAGAAGATCGTGACACCGATCTCGGCGGCGACCTTCCACCAAGCGTCCTTGTCGGGGTAGTCGGGGGCTCCCTCCCACATCACCGAGGTGGCGCCGTTGAGCATCGGCCCGTAGACGATGTAGGAGTGGCCGGTGACCCAGCCGACGTCGGCCGAGCACCAGAACACGTCGCTCTCCGGCCTCATGTCGAAGACGTTCTTGGTGGTCCAACCGACCCCCGTCAGGTAGCCGCCCGTGGTGTGCAGTATGCCCTTGGGCTTCGCCGTCGAGCCCGAGGAGTAGAGGATGAACAGCGGATGCTCGGCTTCGAGCGGCTCGGCCTCGTGCTCGTCGTCGGCGGCTTCGAGCAGCTCGTGCCACCAGTGGTCGCGGCCCTGCTGCATGGGCGCGTCCTCGTCGACGTTGCGGACGACGATCACGGTCTCGATCGTCGGCATGTCGTCCATCAGCTCGTCGACGGCCGACTTGACCTCGGCCGCCTTGCCCTTGCGGCGGGCGTGGTTGGTGGTGATGAGTGCCTTGGCCTCGGAGAAATGCATGCGCTCGCACACCGAGCCGGGTGAGAAGCCGCCGAACACGACGTTGTGTGGTGCGCCAATGCGCGCGCACGCGAGCATCGCCACCACCACTTCGGGGATCATCGGGAGGTAGATCCCGACCACGTCGCCCTTCTCGACTCCCTGGTCGGTCAGGGCGTTCGCCAGCCGCTTGGTGTCGGCCAGCATGTCCGAGTAGGTGAGCTCGCGCTCCTCGCCCTCCTCGCCGCGCCAGTGGAAGGCCACGCGGTCCCCGTCGCCGGCCTCGACGTGGCGATCGAGGCAGTTGTAGGAGGCGTTGATCTTGCCGTCGGCAAACCACTTGTAGAACGGCGGGTTCGAGTCGTCGAGCGCCTCGCTCGGCTCCTCGAACCAATGGAGCGCCTTCGCCTGCTCGGCCCACCACGCGACCGGGTCCTTGGCCGCTTCCTCGTGCACGGAATCGTCGGAGATCAGGGCGTTCTTGGCGAACTGCTCCGGCGGCTCGAAGGTCTCGTGCTCGAGTAGCTCCTCGATCTCCTGCTCGAGCCCGTGCCCGGTGTCCGTGCTGGCTTCCATCAATCTCCTCTTCGGGTGGCGAGGAGAGAGTTCTACCCGGACGTCGAAGCGGGCACACGCTCCGTCTTGTCGTTCGAGCGGGCGCCGTTGGCGCCCGAGTGATCGGTCGCGACTTCGGCGCCCAGGCCTGTCCCCGCGCGCACGTAGAGCTCCCTCGTAGTGGCGCTCGGCTCGACTCTCCTCCTTGGAGAGGATCGACCCCAGGTAGCAGCCGAGGAAGCCCAGCGGGATGGACACGATCCCCGGGTTGTCGAGGTCGTAGAAGCTGAACGCCCCGCCCTCGCCGTCCGGACCCGGCCAGCCCGTGGGGCTGACGATCACCAGGAAGATCGACGAGACGACGCCGGTGATCACGCCGGTCACGGCACCCGGTCGTTGTGACTTGGGAGGGGCTAACACGCGATCAACCCGGGGTCGTGTGCCTCCCAGGGCGGGTCATACTTCGACGCCTAACTGCGACTCGCGCGGATCGACGAACGAGAGGGAGGGATGATGCCGCTCTATCTATCGAGGTTCAGCTACACGCCGGAGACGTGGGCCAGGCTGATCGACAAACCCGGAGGACCGCCGGAAGGCCGCGCAGTCGTACATCGAGTCGGTCGGTGGGAAGCTCCACGGCTTCTGGTACGCCTTCGGCACACACGACGGCTACAACCTCTGGGAGGCCCCCGACAACGTGTCCATGGCCGCGGTTGCGCTGGCGATCAGTGGCGGCGGTGCGCTCAGCTCACTCGAGACGACAGTGCTCCTGACCGTCGACGAAACGGTAGATGCCCTGCGTAAGGCCGAGCAAGTCCGGTACCGAGCCCCCGGCGCAGAGGATGAGCGCGAACGTGACGACTAGAGGCACGCTGTGCGCCTTGCTGAGTGCTGTGGCGCTGCTGGCGGGCTGCAGCAGCGACAACATCGGCGCTGACCAGCTCGGCGTGGCCGCCTGCCGCCAAGCGGCGGCCGGCATCCAGGACCCCGCCTCGCGGGCGGGCGCTGATGAGGCCTGTCAGTTCATCCGCACCGGCAGCGGGCGCGACGTCTCCCGGGCCGCGAAGCGGACAGCCCGCATGCGCTGCCTGAACGCAACGCAGCAGATCGTCGACCCGGTGGCCCGCGGGGCGATCGAGGGCTTCTGCCCGGACGTGAACTGAGGCTCAGCGTCTGATCGTCACCGGCACGCCGGGCGCGATGCGCGCGGCCAGCCAGCGGATGCTTCGATTCGTGAGGCGCACGCAGCCGTGGGACACAGCGGTCCCGATCTTGCCGCCGATGTTCCCCACGCCGTGCAGGGCGACCTGCCCGGGCCCGCCCGCGAACTCCTGCAGCACGTTGGAGCGGGCGCTCAAGGCGAGAGCAAATGGTGCTCCAGCGCTACCGGGGAGCATGCGCACGCTCTCCTCGACGAAGAAGCGCCCGCGCGGAGTAGGGGTCGAGCGCTTGCCCACGATCGCCCCGAAGGACCGTGCAAGCCGGCCCCGGCGGTACACCAATACCCGACGACTGGCCGTCTTGACGACGACATGCCAGCTCGTCCTCGTCAGAACGGTCCGCCGCCGTGAGATCCAGCCTCGTGTCCCGTTCGGGCGCCCGGGGATCCGGACCCGCAGCCAGCGAACGCCATCCGCGGTGGTTGCTCGCCCGAGGACGGGGAGGACCGTCTGCGTGGCGGTGATCGGCCGCCACGCCCCCACTCGCGTTGCCCGCGACCTACGACGACCGCGCAGCGACGAGAGCACCCTGTGCGATGTGAGCAGCATGGCGAGCTCTTGCGTCGGCCTCACGACCGGCCGTTTCCGGGCGTTGGCAGAGGGTGCGGCGGCGAGTCCGGTGGCCGCGAAGGCGACCACCAGGGCGGCCATCGACACCTTCAGCCGCACGCCCGCCATCAGCGACCTTCGTAGCGGACCTGACCGGATCCGTCTGACTGGGTGACCACGAAGCGCGTGCGGCGTCGCTTGACGACCGCCGTGCAGGAGAACTCCACTCCCTTCTTCTGGTGCACGCCCGACGGGCAGTACACCCGGGCGGTTTGCTTGCGCTGAGCCAAGGCGCTCTGCTCGATCGCCCGCTCGACCTTCTCGGTGTTGAGGATGGTGGAACCCTCCGAGCCGCAGGCGGTGAGAGCGACACTCGCTGCCATCAGGGCGCCTGCGACCAGCGAGCGGCCAAGCCAGCGGCTGGGTGCCGCGGGGCGGTCGGGACTCATGGTCGGGTCGGGGTCATGTAGGAAGGCATACCCGGGCCTTTCGGGGTGGGGTCGAGCGTCATAGGGGATCTAGTTGAGCTTCTCGATGGCAACAGAAGCGTTGACGTTCGTCTGCGTTCCTCCGGCAAGCGGCGCGAGGGTGACCGCCGCAGTCGACGTGTGATTCCTCAGCCTGAGGACGTCGTTGGCGCCGACCGCGATGATCGCCTGGCCGGTGTTCTGCTGGGTCCCGGCGCCGGAGCCGTAGACCGTGCCCTCCACCTGGGCTCCGTTGAGGAACAGCGCCATCTGGTTCGGTTCGGTACCTGACACCGAGAAGGTGACTTTGTAGTCACCGACGTTCACGAACTCGATGCCCGCCTCGCCGGGGGCGTGGATGATGCCGGGGGTCTTGACGCCATCCCTCTCGAAGGGGACATCGGCCCCTCTCTCGACGACCCCGGGGATGCGGTTGTAGATGTAGGCGTACTCGGACAGTCCGCTCGTGCCGGCCGGGCCCGTTTCACCGGTCGGGCCCTGCGCACCGTCGGCTCCGGTAGTCCCCTGAGCGCCGGCGGGTCCGGTCGGGCCGGTGGCCCCGGGGGCACCGGGCGCTCCGTCATCGCCATTGGCTCCAGCGGCTCCAGCCGCTCCAGCCGCTCCAGCCGCTCCGGTGGCGCCGGTATCGCCTTCCAGGCCCTGTCACGCCCCTGACTCCCCTGAGACCCCTAGGACCTCGGGTGCCGCGTCGAGCCCGACAGGGCCGCGGCCGCTTCTGGACGCATCGGGACGATTGGGCTTTCTTGGTGCTGCCGGTGAAGGCCGTCGGCTTGCAGGGCGGCTTGGGACGAGGGGGACAGGCGGCGGCAGCCGCGCCCGCACACAGGAGCACGGCGAAGGCACTCAGGGCGAAGACAAGCAGCCCTCGGAATCGCCGACGGGTGAAGCGGGCGGGAGATTCCCCAGCGAGCTACCGCGAAGACGAAGACAGGGCGCAACCCCAACCCGCAGACAGAGGCGCCGACCGGAATCGAACCGGTGTAAACGGCTTTGCAGGCTCCGCCTCCCAGCACCGCTCCGCGTCCTAGAGCGCTTCTAGGTGCGCTCCGTTGCGCTCGGTTGCGCCGGATCGGTCCCGCTTCGGGACACGGTTGGGGACACGTACCGCCGAACACCGCGGTACAACCTCCACGTGGTGGCGGAGGCCCTCTTCGGTGTGCCCTGGGAACAACTGAAGCAAGCGCACGTTGAGGCGTTCTTGGACACCGCACGCGACGAGGGTCTCACCTGGGAGGTAAAGGGCGACCGGAAGGAGGCACGCTGGCCTCGACCGCGACAGGTCTACGAACCGGCGTGCGCATTCGGGAACAGCGTGCGCGGCGGCGTGCTGATCATCGGCGCGGAAAGGCGACTCGACAGTAAGGGCCGCGACGCAACCGGTTGGGACCTACTGGGACTCGAACCACCCGCGGGGGAAATACCGCTGTCGATCGGGGAACAGATCTCGCGGATAAGACCGCAGCCCCGTCACTCCGACGTCCACGTATGGCACACACGCGACGGCCGGTGGGCGGCTGCGGTACTCATCGAGCCGGCTCCGGGCCAGCGTCAGCGACGACCAGGCCCACGATCCGCTGGGCAGGGCCGGGGAGGGCAACATGACGACCGCCGCCGTGGCGAGGGCTGCACGCCCGGCGCCGGTCATCGGGCAGCCGTAGGCGAAGCGAGCTCTGGCCGAACCGTTCGCGACGTTGCTGGGTCTTACGCTCAAGATATGAGGGCTATCTTCAACGGCGAGACGATCGCCCAGAGCGAGCACACGGTCCTGGTGGAGGGAAACCATTACTTCCCCCCCGACGCCGTTTCCTCCGAGCATCTGGACCGGTCGAGGCTGAAGACCCTCTGTCCCTGGAAGGGGATCGCGTCGTACTACACGGTCTCGGCGGGCGGGGCCAGCGCCAGGTCGGCGGCCTGGACCTACCGCCATCCCTCCCCGCTGGCGCGCCGGATCAAGAACCACATCGCGTTCTCGCCGGGCATCCAGGTGGTCGACCGCTGATGGGCGGGCCCACCAACCATGTCCTCGTGATCGTCGACGGGTCGGAGGCCGCCAAGCGGGCGGTCGTGGAGGGAGAGGCGATGGCAACCGAGTGCGCCGAGGTTGAGTAGAACTGCTGGTCTTTCACCCCTCCGAGGCTAGAGCCGAGGCCACCGGCTCTGAGGCTCCGCCGAAGGCCTCGTGCAGGGCGGCGGCGTCCTCGCGGCGGGGCTTGTGATGGAGATAGCGCTGAGTAGTCGAGTAGTGCTGGTGGCCCATGTAGGACTGCACCGCGTGGGGGTCGAGACACGTGATGGCGCCCGAGCCGAAGTGGTGGCGCAGGTCGTGGAAGCGCACCCGGGGCAGCTCGGCGGCCTCCAGCGCCCGGTAGAAGCGCCGCCGCAGCGCCCATGCGTCGAGATAGCTGCCGACCGTGTTGACGAAGACGAGGTCGTCGTCGCCCACGAAGTGCTCGCGCCCCTTGAGGCGACCGAGCGCGTCGATCACGTCGGGCGTCATGGGCACGCTGCGCACGCGCTTTCCCTTGGGCATCTTCTCGCGGCGATCGGTGTAGTTGCGCCGGACGTGGACCAGCCCGGCCACGAAGTCCACGTCACGCCAGCGCAGGGCAAGCAGCTCGCCTTGGCGCAGGCCGGTGAACGCGGCCGTCAGGTAGATCGCCGCGTCCTGGGGGTCGGCCGCGGCGCCGGCGAGCAGCTCCAACTCGTCACGGGAGAGCGTCTGGAACTCGCCCGTGTAGACGACCTTCGGTCGCTCCACCAGGTCGGCGGACGCCGGGTTCTCCGCGAGCCCCCACACTCGCTTGGCCCTCTTGAAGACACCGTGCAGGACGGTCAGGTGGCGGACGATCACCCGCGCCGAGAGGCGGCCTTCGGCGATCAGGCGTTCCTTGTAGGCGTCGATCGAGTCCGGCGTGATCGCCTCCAACGGTCGCGGCCCGAACTCGGGGAGGAGGTAGCCGTCGATCACGCCCCTGTAGTCCTTCACGGTGGCCGGGTCGATCTTCTTCACCTGCTCCACGTAGCGCAGGTACTCGGCGCCGGCGTCCGCGAACGTTGCCCCAGTCGTCTCCATGCCCGCGAGCGTGCCCCGGCGGGCGTCCGCAAGGATCGCCTGTAGGGCTTCGCGGGCCGTGCGGCGGGTGTAGTGGCCGGCAGGAGGACGGCCGGGGCCGGTCCACGCGGGGCCGAGACGGCGCTGCACCTGGCGGCCGTTGGGCAGCCGGTACTTCACGTAGAACTGGTCGCCGCTCTTGCGGCGCTTGATCGAGATGTGGCCGGTCACGCGGCCGGGGTTAGGCTGGGGGCGCATCAGGACAACCCTCCTGTTGCCGGGGGGCGGGCCGTTAGCGCGGCGCCGCCCCGTTTCGGTGGTCGGGACCATCTTACGCTCATTTCGCGTCTCGCGGGGACACCCTTCGGGACACGGCGGCCGCGAGCCCGCTCGGCGTGCGGAATCGCAACGGCTTAGCCATCCGTTACCCCTCCCCCGCCGCGCTCGAACTCCTCGACGGCTTCGAGGCGGTAGCGGTAGTACCGGCCGAGCCGGACCACGGGGAGGTGACCGCCGCGGGTGAGGCGGTAGACCTGCGAG